>CANGNA010000021.1 GCA_947455215.1 Chitinophagaceae bacterium | reverse complement strand
TACAACGCTTACTGCAACAGGCGGCGCTACCTATAGCTGGTCTCCTGCTGCTGGTATCAGCGCTACTACAGGTGCCAGCGTTAATTTCTCCGGTACATCTACTACTACTTATACAGTAACCGGTTCAAATGGTACCTGTACTGATACAGGTATTGTAACAGTTACAGTAAATGCTTTGCCTGTAGTTGCTGCAAGTGCAGGTGCTACTACATTGTGTGCAGGTCAGTCAACAACACTGTCTGCTTCATCGGCAACTGCTATCAGTTATAGCTGGATCCCATCTGCATCACTGGTGAGCACAACAGGTACTCCGGTAACTACAAACACATTGTCTGGTACTACTATCTTCACAGTTACAGGTACCGATGGTAACAGCTGTAGCAATACAAGCACGGTTACAGTGAACGTAAATAACTTGCCAAACGTTACCGCTAACGCTGCGCCAACAGCTATATGCGAGGGTAGCACAAGCACACTTACAGCAGGCGGTGCTACGTCTTACACATGGTCTCCGGCTACAGGTATTACCACTACGAATACTGCGACAACTACATTCAACGGTACTTCAACATCCACTTACACCGTTACCGGTACAGATGCTAACAGCTGTGTGAACACTGCTACGGTAACTGTAACAGTAAGCCCGGTACCTTCAGTATCTGCCACTGCGGCGAATACCACAATATGCCAGGGTACTACCACCACGCTTACTGCTATCGGTGGCACTACCTATAGCTGGTCTCCTGCTACCGGCATAGATGCTACTACAGGTGCAAGTGTTGTTTTCTCTGGTACTGCCACTACTACTTATACAGTTACCGGTACAACAGGTAGCTGTAGTGATACCGGTATTGTTGTGATCACCGTAACACCGGCACCTGCTATAGTGGTTACAGTTGGAGCTACTACACTGTGTGCGGGTCAAACAACGACATTGTCTGCTTTAGGTTATCCAACATATAGCTGGAGCCCCGGTGCTGACCTGAGTGCCTCTACCGGTAGTCTTGTTACCTTCTCTGGCAGCAATACAGCTACTTATACAGTTACAGGCTCGAACGCAGGTTGTACTGCTGATACGGTGATCACCATCACCGTTAATCCGCTGCCTGATGCAGGTACCATTACGGGTACTGCCACTAACATATGTATCGGTTCAACGCTCACGCTTACCAGCACAGTAATAGGCGGCTCATGGTCTATGACCAATGCACATGCTACTATTGCTACAGTTGGCCAGGTTACCGGTGTGAGTGTGGGCGTAGATACTGCTGTGTATACAGTTTCCAACTCATGCGGTACAGCTTACGATTCATTTGTGGTAACCATCGATCCTCAGCCATTTGCTGATACGATACATGGTGCAGATACTATGTGCCTGACCAGCGGTACCATAACATTGACCAACCCTGTAGCGGGCGGTACCTGGATAAGCACTAATACAACATTGGCTACCATAAGCGCCACTGGTGTGGTTACACCTTTGGCAACAGGTATAGATACCATATTGTACCTGTACACCAACTCTTGTGGTACTGATACGTCTGAGCCGCACCAGCTGGTTATCATTGGTACGCCTTCTGCAGGTGTTATCTCCGGCCCGGCATTTGCATGTATCGGCTCAACTATCTCTTTGACCAACACAGTGACGGGTGGTGTATGGACCTCTAACAATGTGGCGGTAGCTACTATTGATACCAATGGTGTGCTGACGCCGGTAGATACGGGCGTGGTAGTGGTGCATTACACGTTCACCAACTTCTGCGGCACTGCCGATACTACAGATACTGTGCGTGTTAACCCGCTGCCGGTGGCTGGCTTTATCTCTAACCCGGTAACTGCACTGTGCGTTGGCCAGTCGGTAACACTTACTGATACTACATCAGGCGGCGTATGGTCTACATCTGATCCTGCGGTGCTCACTGTTACGTCTGTTGGTAGAGTGACAGGTGTAACAGCAGGTGTGGGTGCTATCAGCTATACAGTTACCAACATCTGTGGTTCTGCTTCTGTAATGGATACGATCACGGTCAACCCGCTGCCAACATTATCCAGTGCCTCCACAGGCGTAGTATGTAGTGGGTCGGCATTTATTTACACGCCTGCTTCATCTTCTGCTGGTGCTACCTACAGCTGGTCGAGGGCAGCGGTACCATTGATAACACCTGCAACCAACAGCGGCGTGGGTGGCATCAACGAAGTGCTGACCAGCGCAAGCCCTGATACAGTTTATGCTACTTATGTATACACGGTATCTGCATTGGGTTGCGATAATCCGCAGAACGTAGTGCTTACGGTTAAGCCTTTACCAGTATTGTCTACCGATACCAGCATTACCATATGTTCCGGTGCGCCTGTGCTGTACATAGCATCAAGTGCAACAGAAGGTACCATCTTTACATGGACAAGGCCTGCGGTAACAGGTATCTCTCCTGCAACCAATAATGGTTCTTATGTTATCAGTGAGACGCTTGTATCTACATTATCAGTACCGGTACAGGTCAATTATAACTTTACGCTTAATGCTGCCGGTTGTGTGAATACAGAGACCGTGCATGCAAGGGTAGAGCCTGCACCACCAACACCGCCGCATATCTCTACTACATCACCGCCGTTTGTATGCCTGGGTACCATGTATCAGAACTTTGGTGTGTCTGCATTGCCACCAACAGGTATCAACTATGCATGGAGCAGTGGTAATGCCGAAGTATGGGCTACAGGTTCTACAGACCAGTATTGTCTTGTGAACTTCGATCAGAATCCTGGTCTGGCATGGGTATATGTATCCGCATCTTACGCTGGCTATACTTGCACCAGCCGCGATTCCTTCGCTGTTGTTGTTACCGGTGCAGTGTCTGACCATCCTGAAGTATGGTACTTTAACGAAGACTTCTCTTGCACGCCGAGCGATGAAAGTTCTTACCAGTGGGGTTATGATGATGCGTTGACGCTCGACTCTACACTGCTGGCAGGTGAGACCAACCAGAGCTACCACAACCCAGCTCCTGATTGGGCCAATAAGTTCTATTGGGTGATCACTACGCGCCACGGTTGTTTCCAGAAAACTTATTATACTACTCCTACTGGTATCAAAAATATTACCGAAGGTGGTGTAAGGGAAATGAACATGTATCCTAACCCGAACAATGGTGCCTTTACTGTAAATGTTGCTTCAGACTTTACAGAGCAAGGCATACTGATGGTTACCAACATGGTAGGCGAGAAGGTAATGGAAGTGCCATGTTCTACTAACAGGAAGGTTGAAATGCACCTCGATCAGCCGGCAGGTATCTACTTTGTAACTGTACAAACAGCACATGGTAAGATATCAGGCAAGGTGACCATCATAGGCAACTAACAGCATTCTTAATTGAATAGTATAGCACAGGGACGTCTCAAAGGGATGTCCCTGTTTTGTTTGGTGGGTATTCGTACCATTCGTACCTACTCGTACCGTGGTACGAATGGTACGAGTAGGTACGAATGGAGTGAATGATAATATTACTGCCCGACTTATACAACCGTACTAACCGTACCATGGTACGATGAGTACGGTTGGTACGGTACGTTTACCGCATAAAAAAAGAGGCCGTTCTGCCTCTTTTGCTTTATTTAGTGTGTTTTGCTCTCTTCCAGGTCTTGTCTGTGGGTTTGCCTATCTTATCCATCGCCTCTGCGGTCTCCTTCAAAAAGTCGGGGCCGAATTCCGCACCCAGTATCCGCTTTGAACTGTCTTTATAGGTGATGGTATACATAATGCCCGGCAGGTCTTGTATGCGGGCCTGGTATAGCTTGCTGCAGGTATCTACCTGGTTCTGGTTCAGGCTGTACAATATGTTCATGGTAGCCGGGTAGCCAATGTTCTTTTTATACACCCCCAGGCTGGGTGTATTGCGTATACCTGTATAGGTAACGTTGCCCTTATTGTCCATATTGATGATATACTCAGGACACTTGCCAAAGCAGGCAGTGCGCTGCATAGACACCGATATGATGGGTGAACTTTTTACTTTTTTCTTTACCCTGATAGCCCAGGATAAAAGCGGTGCCATGGTGATAACGACAAGCGCCAGGAAGATTACTTTTTTCATCTGTTGGAATGTTATTGCAAAGTTGCAGTTTTAAAATGACTTATACGTAGTTGGGCAAAATAATTGGTTGCACAGATGTGTATAACAAACGGCGTACCAAATTCAGTTGTGCGCTTTGCTTACATTTGGCGGGTAAATAGATGTCATTGGAACTACAGCCCACCCATCTTGCCAATCAGCTTGTCAAGCTCATGCCCCTGCAGCCCGGCGACTTCGATCGCCTGTTTGCTGTGGCGTCAGATCCTTTGCTCTGGGAGCAGCACCCAGATCGTTACAGGTACAAGGAAGAGCAATTCCGTAAGTTCTTCGATTCCGGTATTGCATCTAAGGGCGCCTTCCTGGTGATGGATGTTCGCACGGGTGAACTGGTGGGCAGCACCCGCTATTACGAGTGTGATATCGCCTGTAGATCGGTAGCTATAGGTTACACCTTTATAGCCCGCAGCCACTGGGGGACGCCGTTCAACAGAGTGTTGAAGGAGCTGATGATCAACTATGCTTTTGAGTATGTAGATAAGATATACTTTCACGTAGGGGAAACCAATATGCGATCGCAAAAGGCTGTGCAGAAACTGGGTGCTGTAAAGACCGGTGAGATAGTGATGGACGGCCCTAACGAAGTAAAGCGGCTGAACTATACCTACGAATTGACCAAACAGGCATGGGCTGCCACCAACAATGCTTTGTAATATGCCGCTCATTTCCTGCCAACATATCGATCCCGTAACAGTTCTTGCACACCCGGCCAATTATCAGCTGGATAATATGGTGCATGTATGGTGTATCAGTATATCGGCAAACCTGGCACTGCTTTCACTGGCCGGAGAACTGTTATCGCCTGACGAACACCAAAGGGCAGCCCGTTATCACCACGATCGCGACCGTGAGCGCTTTATAGTAAGCAGGGTAGCCTTAAGGCAGTTGTTGGGCAGATACCTGGACGTGGCACCAGCGCATGTCCGGTTTATAATAGGCGACAATAAGAAACCATATGTGGCTGCCAAAATTCCCTTATACTACAACGTAGCGCATGCCGGAGATAGGATATTGATAGCAGTATCTGACCATCCAACAGGTGTAGATGTAGAGCATATAACCCGCGATATAGCCATTGAGGATATTGCGCAAACCTGTTGCTCTGCTGCAGAGCAGCAATACATAAACACAGCCGCTGATAAGCCCCGTGCATTTTACAAACTATGGACGCGTAAGGAAGCCCTGCTAAAGGCCACGGGCAAGGGTATAGACGATGATATGGTGCATGTGCCTGCCATGGATGGTACACACAATACAACAACAGCATACACCGGTGCAACAGCCAATATGCAGGTCTCAGGATTTGATATAGAGCGCGACTATATAGGCTGTGTCGCCACTCCTGTGCACATTACTGTATCAGTATTTAACTATTGATTCCGACATCTACTTCCTGATCTATAACTGTAGCGCAAATAACACCTACCACAGGATCTTGTCATATACTTGCGAAATGGGCTGGTCTGAAAGACCTAAAGATAATAGCCCGGGATGCAGTCCCGGGCTATTAAAGAAGTTGGGTCGAGCTCTGTAAGAGCGAAAGACATTTAATAGCCGCCCTTACATGAATAGGTTTCGTTAAGCACATAATCAGCCAATAACGTCAGTATTTAACTATCTTATTACCTCCTGTAAAAAGTCCCGCTTTCTACATTTACAAAGAAACAGAACACCTCTGCCGGGCCATGTACGCCCACTACCAGTGTCTTTTCTATATCGGCAGTACGGCTTGGGCCGGTATTCAGGTTCATCATAGAGGGCAGGTTGTCGCCATACTTCTTTTTCATCAGGGCAAAAGCCTCATCAATATCGCCTGCCAGCTGGTCGGCATATACTACCACCAGGTGCACAGGGTAGAACACAGGTGCGGTACGGCCCAAAGGTTGGTTGGCGCTAAAGAGGATAGACCCCGTGCGGGCTACCAGCATCTCGCAGCCGGTAATGCAGGCATCGGCACCTTCCTGGTAAGGTTCTGCAGGCTCGGCTATATCCAGCCCGGCTTGTACAAATTTATTGCGTATCCGGTCATCGGCACACAGCATGTGTGTCCATTCACGGTCGGCATGCAGCAGGTTGATGCTGTCTATCAGTTCTTTCTCATTATCGCAGAAAACAAACTTGCCACCCAGCTTTATGAACGCCTCGGCAAACACCTCTTCCAGCCCATCGGTAGTGGTATACAACTGTTGTTGTTCTTTCTCCACCTCGGGGAACGGCATCGGTAGCTTAGCTTCGCCCAGCCCCTTACGGATGCGGCTCAATATATTTTCCCTTGCCTTAGATGTTTTGAATGTCTGCACGTTGCAAATGTATTAAAATATGCAAATCCGAGTTTGATTTCCGGCTTTTACTTATTGTATCAGCTGCATCACCCACTCTTTTTCTGCTGCCAGCTTATGTTCAATAAGTGCTGTGTCGTTGGTAATGATCACTTTACCGGCTATGATGTCTGAAGCAAACATTTTGCCTGTCTCGTCTGCATCTGCCAGCTGGCGGCCTGTTGGTTGACCGCCCTTCGTCTCATCGACCGTTTCGCCCAGGGCATTTGCTCTCATTGTGGCTGAATTAGCAGCAAGATCGCCTTTTACCGCCGAAGGGATGAGCAAGCTTACGTGGATGCTGCCTTTCAATTCGGCATGTAGTACTTTGAAATACCCCCAGAGCGCATGCTTGGATATGGTATACAGGCCTAGTTTTGATCCTGGCTCATACGGCCCTATGCCAGACCCCGAGCTCGTCAGCACTATACGCTTTTCTTCGGACGCGCTCACCAGTGGTAAGAAGGTGTCAACCAGGTTAGTAATACCCAATAAATTAGCATTTAGTAGCCACATCCATTTATTTGCCCCTGTGTTGGTTATCTCGCCCTCATCAATTGCGCCTATTGTTATCAGGAGCAGGTCTATAGATGCCCATTCACTACTTACCTTTTCAAGCAACTGCTGTATTGATGACAGTGACGTAGCATCAACGGATAACTGGCCAGCTATACGGGGGTGTATGTCTGCTATTTTAACGTCATAGCCCAGTTGTGGCAGTGCGTTGGCAATGCCCGCACCAATGCCACTTGCCCCACCAACTACCAGTGCTTTTTTCATTGATTAAATATAATCAATGATTCCGAGTCTCATCATTTATGCTCGTAATTGCCGGTTTCCCATTGCTGCCGGCAAGGAATGGCTTAAGGTTGTTTTTACCGGGCTTTATAATGATATTTATGTATCGCACATTTGTCTCAAAGTTTCAATTTCGATCGCTCTGTCCTTATCAATGCCCAAACCTGCTCATTATAGCTCGCCTTTGTTATCCCCGTCAGCTTTTCCAGTGTTGCGAAGTAGTCGTCTTTCCCGCAGTTTAGAAGCTCCCGTACGCCTGCAAATCCTTTTGTTTTTTCTATTTTCTGTACCAGCAGGGCAGTAACGATATAGTCTGCTGAGTTGTTGTACTCCTTTGTTTTAAAATATATAGGATGATCTTTTGCTGCAGCCCAGTCGGCGTTCTTGTTATTGGCAACCTGTTCGCAGAAGGCCTTGAAAATGCCCTTCCACGATAAGCCCCAGCTGCCACCATACAGGTAGGCACAACCTTCGTCGACGGCCTTGTTTACCTTGCTCCTGGGTACTACCATACTCAGCCGCTCGTGCCACAGATCGTGCTCATCAAAATGGCTGAAACCGGCATTGTCGTTGCCGGCTATTACAAGTTTCTTATCACCCAGTTTCGATACCCATATACTACCGGGTTGCCCGTTATAGTCACTCTTGTAGGCAACGCCCGTAAGCTGTTGCAGCTGGGTACTGTTTTCGCACAAGTATAGTTCAGTGGTCTTGTTGGCAGCTCCCAGTTTTTTATCAAAAGTGGTTACAAGGTCGGCATAACGCCTGGCTACAGATCTGTTGATAGTATCGCGGTAGTGAAAAGTAAGGCTGCCTGTTTTTTCTTTTTTCCACCGTTTGGTATTGCTCACCAACATAGAAGAAAATTGAAAGGAATCGTTGTGGCGATGTGCTATGAATTCAAAACTGGCCCTCAGCATAGGCGTGTTATCTGCTGCCCCCATATAGGCTACCTGTATATAATAGTTGCCTGTTTTCAGGTGCACAATGTTCGATAGGTATGGTTTATAGAAATGGTCGTCTTTGTACTTGCTGCTTTTTTCTATGCCGTTTATCTCGTCCAGCTCTATGAATGTTTCTATTTGCTCCGGTGCCCATACGTAGGCGTTGGCTTCATTGGGCAGCTGCGCACTTGCCAGGAAGTTATTTAACGATGCCGGTAATGTAGTACGGTCTATACTGTCTTTAGGTAGTAAGATGTTCGGGCTGACCTGCAATACCTGCGATTGCCCGGTAACGCGAGATATAAAAGTGAAACAGCAAGCTGCCAGCAGTATGTAATATTTCATGGTAAATTTGTGTATGTGCTGTACTCGTAAATGCAACAAAACATCATATGGTTGTGCGGGGCAAAAATA
Organism: Chitinophagaceae bacterium; assembly: GCA_947455215.1. Lineage (GTDB taxonomy): Bacteria > Bacteroidota > Bacteroidia > Chitinophagales > Chitinophagaceae > Flavipsychrobacter. The sequence goes on along the minus strand of CANGNA010000021.1, from coordinate 54,453 downwards.
AAGGGGCATTTAGTGGGGGGATTCGTCTGGTAGCACCCATACAAACAGTTACATTTCCTAATTTCAAACAAAAAATACCTCGTCAATGAAAACACTGCTTTCCCTCTGCTTCGCGCTACATTTCATATCTCCGGTACATGCCCAGTACAAGATGGCCGATGAAATGGCCGACCCGATCGTATTGGGGTCAACACACAAGATATGGTCTAAAGAGCTGAACGAAAAGCGTATGCTCAACATCTATCTGCCACCTGGTTACAAGGCAGAAGATACCAAACACTACCCGGTCATCTACTTGCTGGACGGTGGGCTGGATGAGGACTTTATACATATTGTGGGCCTGGTGCAGTTCAACACGTTCGAATGGATAGGCCGCGTGCCGGAGTGTATAGTAGTGGGCATTGTTAATACCGACCGTAAGCGGGATATGACCTTCCCCACAACCATAAAGGGCGATAAGGAAAAGTGGCCTACCACGGGTGGTTCGGCAAAGTTCATGAGCTATATAGAAAAGGAGGTAAAGCCTTACGTGAACAAGCAGTTCCGCACCACAGCATCTGCAACACTTATTGGTGAGTCGCTGGGTGGTCTGTTTGCAACGCAGGTGTTATTCACCAAACCCCAGTTGTTCGATAGGTACATCATCATCAGCCCCAGCCTGTGGTGGAACAATGGCTCCCTGCTCAAACAGCAGCCCGTAGCTATAAAAGGGAAGAAGACCATTTATATAGGCGTAGGTAAAGAGGGCCTTGCACCCACTGAAGAACCGCATGTAATGGAGGTAGATGCCAATGTGCTGAAGGACAAAATAGAACAGCTACACATCAACGATATTACAATCTACTTCGATTACCTGCCCGAAGAAACCCATGCCACTATAGGCCACCAGGCCGTGTTGAATGCGTTTAAACGGGTATATAAATAGGATCCTACACCTTCACCATCCCCCTGAAACCTCTTGCTGCGTAATAAGATTCTGCACCATTGTGATACAGGAATACGGTGTTGTATCGCCGGTCGCAGAACACAGCGCCGCCCAGCTTGCGTATAGCCTCAGGCGTGGCTACCCAGCTCGATGTCTTCAGGTCGAACTGGCCCAGTTCCTGTAGTTGGCGGTATTGCTCTTCAGTGAGTATATCTATGCCCATATCGGCAGCCATGTTCAGTGCGCTATCTGCGGGCTTGTTCTCTTTCCTGGCTTCCAGTGCATGGTGGTCGTAGCACAAGCTCCTGCGCCCCTTAGGGCTCTCTGCCGAGCAGTCGAAGAAAATATACTCACCCGTTTTCTTCTCAAAGCCTACCACATCAGGTTCTCCACCTGTTTGCTCCATCTGGTTCAGGCTCCATAGCTTTCCCTTAGCGGTTTCCAGTCTGGCCCGTACATCAGCCCATTTAATGCCCTTGTGCCGGGATATGTGCTGTTCAAAACGGGCTTTCAATACGTTCAGTAGTTCATTGCGTTCGGTGGTAGTGAGTTCTTTTTTCATCGTTTTAGCGTACTTAAAAGAGTTACATTAGGTGTGCTAATCATCCAATCCCTTACCATCTAATATATGCGGTATAGCTTTCTCTACCCGTGCTTCACGTGTTTTACTGGTCTTGGGTTGGCCAAAGTGGAATAAGTAAGCCCGTTGCCTGCCAGGTGTAAGTGATAGGAAAGCCCTTTTCAGGTCGGCATCGGTGTCCAGTTTTGCCTGGAATTCTTCCGGAACCGAATATTCTGTGGTCTTTTTCAGTTCCACTTTCAGGCCCGCTTTTTCTATTTGCAAGGCTTCCTGTACATAGCTTTTTATCGTGGCTTTCAGCTTCACTATTTCTGCTTTGGAGGTAAAGCGTAGCTGCCTTGCCGACTGCACGTTCTCGGTTTGCTGTATCAGTATGTTCTTTGGGTCTTGCATCAGGGCACCCTTCATGAATAGGATGGCACAATACTCTTTAAAGCCATGTATCAGCGCTACATTCTTATCATTAAAGGTATAGCAGGGGCAGCCCCATTTCAGGTCTTCGGTCAGGTCGCAGTCCAGGATGATGTTCCTGAGCTCAGCATATTCGTCTTGCCACTGACCTTGCTTATTAAAAAAGAAGTCTGTTTTTGGGTTAGCGCCCTTCATAGATTTTCGTTTAGATAAAGTTAGGAATGGTGCTGCAAATACGGCTGTTATAATTGTGCCACCGGTGTTTTTATATCGTGGTAAAACAGGAACTGCCAGCCTTCCTTGCGGCCTTCCTCTCCATATTGTTCGCGTAGTTCCATGGCCCTTTTTCCGTCAAAATCATACTTGGCCACGTACTTCATTTTCATCTGTTTCAGCTGCGGGGCTTCATCACCACCAAAGAATACCTTGTCTGTGCCATCATCTATCAGGTACACAATATGCTGCGGACTATGTCCGCCGGAATGCCTGTAGGTTATATAATCGTCTATGATGCCTGTCTCTCCGTTCAGCCATTTTACTCTGTCGGTGGTAAGGATAGGCTCCAGGTCGTGTGGGTAGTAAGATGGTTTACCGGTCTTCAGCGCAAATTCTGCCTCCGGGCCATATATATAATAGTCTGCATTGGGGAAGGTGGGCTGGTCGTTACCTTGCTCATCTTTATAAGTAAGGCAACCTGCATGGTCTTTATGCAGGTGAGAGAGCAGTACCTTGGTCACATCTCCCGGTCCATAGCCATGCGCAAATACATTCTCATGTATCATCAGCTTGCCATTACTGTTACGGAAGCCCAAGCCGGTATCCAATACGATCACGTCCTTATCAGTAATAACAAGAAATGGTTGCACCTCTACCAGCAATGAACCTTTGGCACGTTCGTTCAGTATGTCTTTCTCCAGGTCGAAGGGGATGAACACCTTATCGTGCCCAATGGTGAACTGTCCTTCGGATAACGGGAATATTTTTGCCATGATGAATATCTGTTAGCGGATCATGGCCTGACGGTCTGCATCCAGGCGCATGAGTATGAATATTAATATGCTGAACGATATCAGCGACGAACCTCCATAGCTGATAAAGGGCAGGGTAATGCCGATAACGGGTGCCAGCCCTATGGTCATGGAGATATTGATAGCAAAGTGGAAGAACAGTATGCTGGCCACACAATAGGCATATATGCGGGTAAATGCTGATCGCTGCCGCTCGGCCACAAACACTATACGCAGCATCATAGATACGTAAAGCCCTATCAGCACAAAGCTGCCTAAAAAGCCAAACTGCTCTGCCACGGCCGTAAAGATGAAGTCGGTGTTCTGCTCCGGTACAAACTGGTTCTTGGTAGAGGTGCCATTCAGGAAGCCCTTGCCCAGGAACCCACCTGAACCAATGGCTATCTTAGATTGTAACACGTTATACTCAGACGCATTGGTCTTCTTATCGTCGCCTTCCTCGGCAGCCTTCTTGTTATATTCCAGTGGTACTTCCTTACCCAGCATAGAGTATATCCTGTCTATCTGGTGTTGTTTCAGCACGTGTTTAAAGGCCATAGGCACCGCCACCTGAGAGAACAGGATGCACACCAGCCAAACACTTACCAGGAAGATACGGGCATCCATACGGCGACGCAGGGCGGTACGCATAAAGTAGCCGGCAATAGCTGCCAGTAACGTAATAACAACAAAGAACAGTTTGCGGTCTATCAGCAGGGTACCCAGCACAAGGGCTATAAGCGAGAAGCCCACTACCAGCACGGCATTGGGCAGTCCCTCGCGGTACATTACCAGCAGGAAACAGAAATACACCAAAGCAAGTCCTGTCTCGTTCTGTAACAGGATAATAACTGCCGGTGCCAGCGACAAAGCAATACCAACAATACGGTGCCTGAGGGTTTTGAAATTGGTTTCCGGCAGCGACAGGAACTTAGCCAGTGCCAGTGCGGTAAATATCTTGGTGACCTCGCCAGGCTGAAATCGGAAGCTGCCTATGCCCAGCCACGAGTGCGATCCTTTCACATCCACACCTATGAATATGGTAAGCACCAGCACCACCAGCCCTGCCGAGTAGCCAAGGAACGCAGTGGAAGCAAAGAATTTACTATCGGTAAGCAGGATGATAAAACCGATGAGCAGTGAATACCCGAAAAAGATCACCTGCTTGGAGTAGTTCTTGTTCATCACAAATATGGTAGGGTCGGTATGCCTGTGCTCTACCGAGAATACTGCTGCCAGCCCTATGAACACAAGGCACACATACAGCAGTACCATTACGCCGTCAATATTCGAGAAAAAAGATTTTTTTGTTGGGCTCATACGCCTTTCAATGATATTATTATTTTTTACGTGTCATTCTTCGGTCCATCCAGCGCTTGAATGCGGTTGAGTCGGTAGCATGCCTCATGCTGTCTGCATAATGCTTGCGTTCCATACGCAGCCGGTAAGCGTTGGCATCGCGTGCCCTTATTGCCGAGTCGATGGTGTAGGTGTACTTGTTGATCAGCTTGGCGTTGAACATCTTTTCTTCTACTGCCTTGCGCTTTACAGATACACTATCCTTAAGGTATTTTTCCATCAGCAGGCTGGCAATAGGTGCTGCCCAGGTTGCACCAAAGCCCGAATTCTCTACCGCTACCGCTATGGCTATTCTTGGGTTCTCCCTGGGGGCAAATGCTACGAACATAGAGTGGTTGGCCATCTTCATAGCTTCTCCGTTCACCACCGCCTTATTTTCTGCCGTACCTGTTTTAGCACATACGGTTATACCCTCGATCTTGGCACCTACCGCCGTACCGCTCTCTACCACATCCTGCATGGCCTGCTGCACTACGTTGAAGGAAGAATCGGGGATCTTCACCACCACCTTCTTCTCCAGGTATCTCTTCAGCAGTGTGTCTTTAGCATTCCCGCCGATAGATTTGACGAAGTGAGGCACGTAATAGAAGCCTTTATTGGCTATAATGCACATACTATTGGCCATCTGCAGCGGGGTCAGTGCCAGCTCGCCCTGGCCCATACCTACAAACACAACAGTGCAGGAGTTCCATACACCATGGTACATTTTATTGTAAGTGGATGTATCCGGCAACAGGCCCTTACCTTCAAATGGCAGGTCGATACCGGACTGGCGGCCATACCCGAACGATGAGTAGTAGTCGTGCCACTTTTGCAGCCCTTCCTTCACACTGGCAAAGCTCCGGTAATCTATGGTAAGCCTGAAGATGTGACAGAAATAAGAGTTACAAGAGTGTGCCAATGCAAGCCTGAAGTTAGCGGCGTGACCGGCATCGTGGTGCTCGCAAGCTATAGAGCGGCCGCAATAGTTGTAGGAACCGAAGCAACCCAGTCCGAACGATGGGGTGATAGCACCTACCGCCAGTGCCACAAGACCCGTCATAGGCTTAATGGTGGAGCCGGGAGGGTAGGCTGCCTGTGTTGCCCTGTTGAACAATGGACGGGTAGCTTCGCGATACAGTGCCGCATAGTTCTTAGCACGTTCTTTGCCACGCAGTAGGTTGGGATCGTAAGTGGGGCTACTCACCATGGCTAGTATACCACCTGTTTTGGGGTCTATGGCCACCACACTACCCACCTTGTTCTGCATCAGTTTTTCGGCATAGGCCTGTAGCTCTGCATCTACATACAGTTCCAGTGCCTTGCCCGATACTTCCATAGTATCCAGCTCGCCGTTACGGTAAGGGTCTCGTGGACGGTTGAACTTATCGCGCTCCAGGAAGTGTACACCACGTTGTCCGCGCAGCACCTCTTCATACTGCAGTTCCAGCCCGCTGAGGCCGGTATAATCGCCCTGACGGTAAGATTGGTAGCGTTCTTTCTTCAGCATCTCCGGAGATACTTCGCCGATATAGCCCAGCATGATACCGCCCGACGGGTACTTATACTCCCTGATGTTACGCTCCACCAGCTCGAAGCCGGGGAAAGAGAACTGGTTCTCCTGGAAGCGGGCCGTTTGCTCGGGACTCAGCTGCTCCATGAACACGCTCTGGCGTACTTCGATATTACGGCTCAGCACCCCCTTCATTATCTTAAGGAAGCCGGGCAGGTCAAGCCCCATGGCATTGCAGAAAGCACCGGTGTCTATCCCTTTTATGTTTCGGGGTGTCACCATCAGGTCGTAAACCGTGGTGTTCGATAGCATTACCTTACCCTTGCGGTCGTAAATAACACCGCGGGGAGGGTATACCACCTTTTTGTAAATGGCTATATCGTTAGCCATTATCTTGTACTTCGATTCGAAATTCTGTAAGAAGAATAAGCGCAGCAATATGACAGACGCTACGCCTATAAATATGAACCTAATTACATATTGACGCGGATTTGCCGCACTGGACATACTCTTTTACCCTGTTTTATATTGCTGGGGGAACATTACAAAGCTATGCTAAAAAACAGCAGTGGAAAAGGTAAAAAAGGAATTGTTTTTGCCTGCTTTTACAGGTTATTCAGCGGTTGTTAACATTCCGGTAATGCGTAAGTGCACTGCCACCATTAATCCTTAAAACCCAGCTTGATATAGCTAAAGATCAATACGCCACCCATCAGCAGGCTGGTGGCAAAGAGGCCAACAAGGAACTTGTCGGCAAACATCAGCTGGTGTGCTTTGGCGGCAATAACAGCACCGTTAATAGCCTGCAGCAGCATGAAGATAGACCCGAACAGGCAGAGGGCACCCAATATAAGGTTGGTAAGCAGATGTTTGTAATAGAACTGTGCCCCGAAGATGATGGTGATACCCAATGCAGTGGCGTTGAAATGCCTGTTGAGCATGGCTATTATGAACCAAGACAAGCCCAGCAGCAGGTAAAACACGTAGGCTACATACACCCATTTCTGGTAACTCCTGGCGTTGTCGTTATACATAATTTATTCGGCCACTTTATTTTTCCACTCTTCCATGCGCTCCTTCTCGTTCACCGATACCGAGAGCATCACCTTCCACTGGTTGTATTTATCCAGCTTCAGTATATAATGATAATCGCAGTCGTATATAGGCTGTTTGAACGCGTCTGAATAACTCCACTGCACTTTTACCTTGCAGATGCGGGGGGTAAGCGTCTGGCGGCTCCATACATCGGCACGGGCATGGGCTATACCGAACTGGCGGTAAAAGGCCATACCCTGGTTAAAGAAGCCTTCCAGCTTACTGAAATCATTGAATACAGTGGTGGTATCGTCCGACAGCATAGTGCAGGGCACATGATGCAGGTAGGCCATACCCTTGGTGTTGTGCTGCACCAGGGTGTTGGCATATGTTTCAAAAAAGTCGTTTATATTCTGAGCGGTGGCCGTGGTACTGTTCATAACCTCACTTTTCACGTTCGCGAAAGTACTGCTTTATCCCGTTTGGTACATGGCCGCCAAACATTTTTTCAAAAAATTATGCTGATAATAAGCGGGGGAATGATAATTTTGACCTTCAAAATCAGCTTCAATTGAAGACCCTGCTCGATAGCACCCGGATGAACATAACCCTGCAACGGCTGGCCCACCAGCTGGTAGAGGATCATCCATCGTTTACCGACACTGTTATCATCGGTATCCAACCCCGGGGCATTTACTTGTCCGATCGTATTGCTGCCATGGTCAAAAAGATCAGCGGCAACAAGCAAATAGACTACGGCCACCTGGATATCACCTTCTACCGCGATGATGTGCATACATCCAATATACAGGTGCCTAAGCATACCAATATCAATTTCAGCATAGAAGGCAGGAATGTGATACTGGTAGACGATGTGTTGTATACAGGCCGTACCATCCGTTCGGCCATGGATGCGCTCATAGACTTTGGCAGGCCTAAGAAGGTAGAACTGCTGACGCTGATAGACAGGCGTTTCAGCCGCGAGTTGCCGGTGCAGCCCGATTATGTAGGCTTTGCCGTTGATACCATTCTCACACAGAAGGTAAAGGTTTATTGGCAGGAAAAGGACGACAAGGACGAAGTAGTATTGATAGATAAGGATAAATGATTTGAAACAGGAAGTATTCCTGTTTTTTTATTATAAAGGGAGGCCCATGGCTGCCCGATGGTTAAAAAAAGAAAACTGAAGATATAACATGGCGCTTTCTGTAAAACATCTGTTGGGCATTAAAGATCTGAACAGGCAGGATATTGAACAGATATTCCTGACTGCTGATAATTTTAAGCAGGTGTTACAGCGGCCCATCAAAAAGGTGCCCACGCTCCGCGATACTACCGTTGCTAATATATTCTTCGAAAACTCTACCCGTACCCGCCTGTCATTCGAACTGGCAGAGAAAAGGCTGGGTGCCGATGTGGTAAATTTCTCCGCATCAGGCTCATCGGTATCTAAGGGAGAGACACTGATAGATACAGTTAATAATATACTGGCCATGAAGGTGGATATGGTGGTGATGCGCCATTCTGCCAGCGGTGCACCGTGGTTCCTGGCCAACCATATAGACGCCAGCATAGTGAATGCAGGCGATGGTACCAACGAACATCCTACACAGGCCCTGCTGGACGCCTATTCTATGCGCGAGCAGCTGGGTAACCTGAAGGGCAAACGCATAGCCATACTGGGCGATATCATGCATTCTCGTGTGGCACTGAGCAATATCTATTGCCTGAACAAACTGGGAGCAGAGGTAGTGGTATCGGGCCCACCTACACTGATACCTAAGCATATAGAAGCCCTGGGTGTAAAGGTAGAATACAATGTAAAGAAAGCCCTGGAATGGTGCGATGTAGCCAACGTACTGCGCATACAGCTGGAGCGCCAGCATAAACCATTATTCTCCACCCTGCGCGAATATGCCCTGTACTACGGTGTGAATAAATCTATGCTCGATAGCCTGGAAAAGCGCATAGTAGTGATGCACCCCGGCCCTATAAACCGCGGTGTGGAAATTAGCAGCGATGCGGCCGATAGCAACCAGTCCATCATCCTTAACCAGGTAGAGAATGGGGTAGCCATCCGTATGGCGGTCATTTATCTGCTGTCCGGTAAAAGGGATATCAATGAATAAGGTTTTAAATTGAGCGCTAAAACCATTGTTCTATGAAAAAGTTTATTCCCATTTTGTTTATAGTAGGCGTGCTGATATTAATACTGAATATTGCTATCAGGATAATGCATCTGCCAGTCGGAAGAGGTATATATCAGTTGGGTGCATTTGTTTTGGATGTTTCTTTTATGCTGGCCCTGGTAGAGATATTTTCTTCTAAAAGGGGGACTACCGGCTTTAAAGTACTTTGGTCGCTACCGCTAATTTTCCTCTTAGTATATGTTGGAGCCAGTGCCAGCATGGCAATAGTAAACTGGTCGGTGGGTAGTAATGTAATTGCGTTAATTTCATTATTTTCTGTTGTCCTATATTTTGTTGTAGGTAGGAGGAAATTTGTTAAGCAAAAGGATGATCCCCGGAATATAGAATTTGATTCTATTGATGTGAAAACGCCGGAATGATCCTACTTTGTAGTGAAACGTGATATTTTATGAGTAGAGATCTTACACGACCATTAAATATTTCTTTCTATTGCGGGCTGTCGGTCCTGTTCATAGGTACGTTATTTAAAGTGCAGCACTGGCCGGGTGGGCAGATGTTGTTTATGTTGGGGCTAATATTGGAACTGTTTTATGGCATATTGGCCATGCTGGAGATGGCCACCTCTACTATAGCCAGTATGAGTAGTAAAGTATTGTGGCTGTCTTTGTTTGTAGCAGGTGCAACAGCAGTACTCTTTTCTATGCCGCTGATAGCTTTTGCCGGTTTTATATTCCTCATGGGTAATGCCTATAACAAACGAGGACGCTATTATTTTGTCAGGAAGAAGGGCAAATACGATGACATTGAATTCGACTCCATAGATGTGCATGTAAGGGATTAGACGTTTATTTAAGTTTTCATGTCTTCGGGGAGTCTCTCAGTGCCGTAGCCTTGTGTGTTGGCGAGGACTCGCCGATATCGGGTGGGATGATAATCCACTTCGTCCTATATGCATGCAAGCGTCTCGCTTGCGTTAATCAACAAGCCATTAAGAGCTCGTGGCACATGTTTTACAGATTCTTGTAAAAACAACTGCCATGAGCGACAAGAATCAGTACCCCGGATATCCGCACTATCCTGCCAACCAGGACATTACCCAACACGCAGACAAAGAAGCCCTGAAAGAAGATGCAGGCGATGATCTAAATACGCAGGCTCCATTAGCTACCGACAACGATACCGATGTGACCGCCGAAGACCTGCAACTGCTGGATGCCACCGAAAGCAATATGCCCACCACCGATGCTGCCAACCTGCAGCAAAGTATACTGGACGCGGTAGACGATGATGGCGACCCGCTGAACGAAGCCACACCGGGAGACCTGTCTGGTGCAGACCTCGATGTGCCCGGCAGTGAAGACGACGACCGTGATGAAGCGCTTGGCGAAGAGGACGAAGAAAATAACTACTACAGCTTGGGTGGCGATAACCACGAGAGCCAGGAAGAAAATAAAGGAGAATAACTAGTATCAGCTGTTAGGCTTTTGCCTAGAGAGTGTTATGGAGAGCTAAGTTTACCCTGAGTTTATCGAAGGGTCGAATCCATTGCGCGGGCATGGGTTGTTCAATAGCTCGTGTTCATACTGCGTAGGGTGCGTAGCACTGCATAAGGTGCGTAAAGTGCGTAACCCGTTTTTGTTATTACGCACCTTACGCACTAGATGCATAGCCTTTTAACTGCGAAGCCTACACCCGCATATCATCAGCCACCCAGTTCTTTATGGATCGTTTGATTGCGTCAGCGGTCATGTGCTCACTGAGCGCTTTTTGCACCAACGCAGGCAGTTCATCATCTGATGCAAATCGGAGTGCTGCCAGTTGCCCGAACGATAGTTGTTCTTCTATTGGCTCAAGCCGTTTGCCGGTGAGCTGGTAGTAGCGTAGCCTCATTTCCAGTCTTACCGTGCGGTTCTGGTTCGTCAGGGCGTAGTGCTGCCGCAGCATGAACGACAGCCAGCCCAGTATGCCAAAGATGGCAGTAATGGCTATCCACTCATCAGCTGCAGCAGGTTGCGTTTTTATGTGCCAGGCACTCCAGAACATCCCCGCTGTTATCATCGGGTAAAAGATGAAGTGGTGGGGTATATAAAATCGTATATGGTTGGAATAGTCTTGCTTTTTCATACTTGTTGTGGTACTATTTCTTCGGCTTGCGCTTTAGTGGTTTGCCGTATTTGGCCATCATCTTATCAGAGTGTTTCACCTTCACATTTACTTTCTGTCTTTTTGCAGATTTCTCATGGAAGGCTGCACCCACATTCTCCCGTTTAGGTGCTTTTACAATGATCTCCTTGGTATTCTTCTTCGGCTTTTCGTCTATGTGCAGTTCTGTAGATATATCCAGGTGCGTAGGTAGTGGCAGCACAGGTATCTTATAGTTCATCAGCTCTTCTATAGCTGTTTTATAAGGCAGCTCCTTTTCCGTGGTAAAGGTGATGGCTATGCCCTTCCTGTCTGCACGGCCTGTACGGCCTATGCGGTGCATATAGTTCTCCGGCACATCGGGTGTATCAAAGTTAATGACGTGCGATACTCCTGCTATATCAAGGCCACGGGCTATGATGTCTGTAGCCACAATAAACCTATACGTGCCATCCTCAAACTTGTTCACTGTATTGAACCTGTAGTTCTGGTCTTTATTGCTGTGCATTACCCCGCATTCCCCGCTAAACTTAGGTTCTATCAGTTCAAACACATCATCGGCCATCCTGCGGGTAGCGGTAAATATCAGCACCTTGTTCATGCTTTGGTCCTCGCGCAGCAACAGTTCCAGCAGGTTGATTTTGGTATAGAAGTTGGGCACTTCATAATCTGCCTGGTTAATGTTCTCCAGCGGCGTACCTGTAGGTGCAGCTTCTATACGTATAGGGTCGTTGAAATAGGTATTGGTCAGTGCTTCCACCTCCTCGGTTATGGTGGCCGAGAACATCAGGTTTTGCCGGCGCTCGGGCAGGGCTCCCAGTATATTGTTCAGCTGCGTGCGGAAACCCAGTCCCATCATTTCATCCACCTCATCTATAACCAGTCGTTTGATGTTCTTCATCTTCAAAGCGCCCTGGTATACTATATCTATCAGCCTGCCCGGCGTGGCCACTACTATGTCGCAGCCATTCTCTATAGCGGCTATCTGCGGCTTCATGTTCACGCCGCCGTAGGCACCAACAGCCTGTACATTCATATAGGGTGTCAGCTCCTGTATGGCCTCTACCACCTGTACCACCAGTTCGCGGGTAGGTACCAGTATCAATATCTGCGGATGACGGTCTTTGCTAAAGCTCCACATGCGCAGGCAGGGGAGCAGGTAGGCAAATGTTTTACCGGTACCGGTTTGTGCTATACCGCATACATCTTTCCCCGACATGATCACCGGAAATGCCCTGGCTTGTATGGTAGTAGGTATTGTGTAACCCTTTTCATCAAGCGCTTTCAGCAGCGAATTGTTCAGGTTCAGATCAGCAAATGTCATCTCTCTCGTCTTTTCTTTGGTTATTATTCGGGTGTGGTCTCTATCAGGCGTTTGGCCCTGATCATGTATTGTTGTGCCAGGTCGTCGCGCTGTAGCTGGTGATATACGTTGGCCATCAGGCTTAGCATTTCCACATTATTAGGGTCGGCGTTCAGGTAGTTGTTAAAGTACATCAGCGCTGTGTCCACCTTGTTCTGGTTCAGTGCGTCAAAGCCCTTTACATCGTCGTAAGAAGGGCGCTTGGCCAGTGCCGACAGCGGACAATCCTTTACCGCTGCGGTAAACAGGGTGGTCTTAGGCAGCCAGCTCCTGCTCTTCACTTCTTCGGTTGGTATCAGTGCTATATGGTATATCGAGTAATCCCACATCTTCTGGTCGCGCTCAGGGAAGCGTACGTAGCCAATATGTACCCGTTTCTCACCCTTGAAATATTGCAGCAGCAGGTGGGCGCAGTTACTGGCTATTGTTACACTGTCTCCCGGCTTTATCTTAGGTAGTTCGTTCTTTTTAAAATACTCCACATCCTGCTTTACGCTGTTGTAGTAGTAGTCCATCTCGTAGTTGGTATAAGCACCCTTTACGCCGCCTGCAAAGGTGTTGAAGTAGCATATGGTATTGGGGAAGGTAGTGGCTATGAACCCAACCGGTTCCAGCAACAATATGGCCGGGACAAGCATGGTGTACTTTATATTCTTTTGTGCCAGGAACCTGGACAGCCCATACCAACCCGCAGTTGCCGCAAAGGCCAGTGATGGGAAGGCGAACATAGCGTGGCGCCAGCCGTGGTACACATTGGCCTTGGAGTACACGATGTAGAAAATAGGGAAGACTCCTGTAAATATCACGAACCATATGGCCGCTGCCTTGGGGTGTTTCCTCAGCCCGAACACGAATACCGCCGCCAGCAAAAGGCCGGTCAGCAGTACATAGCTGTTGGTAATGATAAAGCTCTTGATAAGGTAGTTGCCCGGTAGTTCGTTAGAAGGTACTTTCTCGCCTTCGAACAACTGGCCGATGCTCACCTTGAAATTGCTCATCTCGCTCAGTGCAGTCAGCGGGTTAGATATCGGGTTCTTGTGCGCATATGGCCAGAAGATGCTACCTGCCAGGTAGCCCAGCACTGCCAGTATGGCTATGGGTTTTATGAATGCTTTCAGGTCTACCTTTTCATTGCCAAACCACTGTTTGGTAACATAGATAAGCCCTGCATATACAAACAGGTAGGGGAGCAGCAGTATACCACCCACACGTATATCTATGGTAATGCCTATGGCCAGTATCGTCCATACATAATGCTTTATGGCTGGTTTGGGCAGATTGTCGAAGAAGATGATGATGGCATAGATGGCCGCTATATAGGCAGTAGCAAAAGGTACATCCTTAGGGTTGTTCATGGCATGGCCCAGGAAGAAGGGTGCTGCGAACATCAGCCAGGCACACAATACCGCTGCCTGCTTGCCCAGTGTCCTTGCTGTTATCTTAGCTGCAAAGAAGATGGCCAGGAAGCCTGCCCAGGCATTCAGCACATGGCGGGTGGTGTACTCTTCCAGTGGCGATACCTTATTGACAATGGCACAGATCAGGTCGAAAAAACCACCGTAAAACTGCATCACACCATCGCGGTTATATTCCTTGGGCATGTTCAGTACGGTCTGGTCGCTGCCAAACGAGGTGAAGTATTTTAATATGGCCTTGCCATATTCGTTCATATCCACTTCGTCGCCCGATAGTCCGTAGGAGAAGCTCATTACGGTCATCAGTATGAACAGCAAAGCAAGGCTGCCCAGCAATATATTATTCCATAATTTTATTTTATCCTGTTCGCCGGGTAGTACGAACGCATTGGCCGGGTATCCTTGTCCGGCAATATCAGCGGTCTTTGACATAACTGCGTGAAGATACTAACTAACTGCAAATGGAAAAAGAAATGACAACTAACCGGTTGTATTGAGCAATTGACGCTTTATCCTTACTTTTGGCCCCATGAAGCACTTGCCCAACCTGCTTACATTGGGAAACCTGTTCTGTGGCTGCCTGGCCATGGCCTATATTCTTACAGCACAGCCCTACGTATATCGCAATGTTACCGACCATTCCCTTAACTGGATAATGGGGACCGAACAGATGTACATGGGCAGCATATTTATAGGTATAGCAGCCATTTGCGATATGCTGGATGGCTTTGTGGCCCGTGCGCTCAATGTATTCTCCCCGATAGGTAAAGACTTGGATTCCCTGGCCGATGTGGTGTCTTTTGGCGCTGCCCCGTCTATGATCATGTTCAAATGCTTGTGGGATGCCCGTATGCAGGAGCTTAATGCTCTTGATGCCAGTATGCTGGCCATGGCACCTGCCTTCCTTATTGCTTGTTTTGCAGCGCTGCGCCTGGCTAAATTCAATATCACTGCCAGCGCCCAGAAAAACTATTTCATAGGTATGCCGGTGCCGGCTGTAGGCATCCTGGTAGGTTCCTTTCCTATCATATTATGGAATAACGATGTGCTGTTGCCTGCAATATTGCACAGCACATGGTTCTTCTACGGCGTTATAGCTTTGGTATGCTTCCTGATGGTATCTAAGATAAAGTTCTTTAAAATGATACCACCTAAAATGAAGCTGGCCTATGCCTGGCCGCAACTGGTGGTAATAGCTACCGCGCTGGCTGCCATACCATTTTTACATTTTGCAGCGTTGCCCATAGCATTTGTTATGTACATATTGCTGGCACTGGTATATAAGTATCCTGAAGAGCAGGCAGCCGCTAATTAAAAAATTACTTTAAATAATTATATAATGAGATTTACTGCACACATCAATGTAATGCCCCTTAAAGAATTGTTGGATCCACAGGGTAAGGCCGTAAGCAACAGCCTGCACAACCTGGGTCTTACCGGCGTTCAGAACGTAAGGGTAGGTAAGCACATCACCCTGCAGCTGGAAGCAGCCAGCAAGGCCGATGCTGAGATATCAGCCCACGAAGCCTGCAAAAAATTACTCGCCAACCAGGTAATGGAAGGCTTTGAATTTACTATTACGGAAGGGTAATTCGGAAGAAGGGATATCGATACTTGATGTTGAAATATTTCGGGAAACCGCTGTAACAGATCTCCAAATAGTGTCACACTGAGCTGAGTTTATACTGAGCTTCCGAAGTAACGAAGTGCGACACGGACACGGGCTCTGTCATCGGCTGTTTGTTGATTAATACAACGATCCCCTCGAATTAAACCACTTTTAGGTTTTCACTTTTCACTTTTGACTTTTAAAAATGCTCTACCTCATTCCATCTCCTATAGGTAACCTGGGTGATATCACTTACAGGGCTGTAGATATATTGAAACAGGTAGACTGCATTTTGTGCGAAGACACCCGTACCAGTAGTGTGCTGGTAAAGCACTATGGTATTCAAAAGCCGCTTACGCCGTATCATCAGCACAACGAGCATAAAGTAGCCCCACATCTTGTAGAGCAGATGAAGGCAGGCAAGACACTTGCCCTCATAACCGATGCAGGTACACCCGGCATCTCCGATCCCGGTTTCTTGCTTGCCCGCGAATGTATTCGTAATGGCGTTAAGGTAGAATGCCTGCCAGGTGCCACAGCTTTTGTACCTGCATTGGTACAGTCGGGTATACCATCGAACAGGTTTACGTTCGAAGGGTTTCTGCCGCCTAAAAAGGGCAGGCAAACTATGCTGAAGAAGCTGGCCGAAGAAGAGCGCACCATTATCTTATATGAATCGCCACACAGGCTGGCCAAATCGCTCCGCGAGTTTGTGGAGTATTTCGGTGCGACACGCAATGCTGCCGTATGCCGCGAACTGACAAAGATGTTCGAAGAAACCAACAAGGGCACTCTGGAAGAACTGGCTGCTTATTATGAAGCACATCCACCGAAAGGGGAGATAGTAGTAGTGATAGCAGGTGTTGAATGATCTGGTTTTAATAATAGTAACGGCCGGAGCTACCACAACAATACATTGAACAACGACTCCCTCAGAAGTGCTCACTAATTTTGGGTATACTCCGGCCGTTCTATCATACTTTAGATTTAGCAGCCATCTCCCTTCTTGCCCTGCTTGCCATAATCAACACATCCCGAGTTAAAGCTTGCCGGCATGATCAGCTGTTGTAGGTTAGCATCAGGATGCATCTTCAGTCGCTCACCGAAAGAAAGTACCTGTATATACATGAATTCTTTTTTCAGCCCTGTCATATACTTGGCGGCGGCCTCGGCAGGCAGTTCTTTACCGTTCACAAACAGTCTATTATCCATTTTTTCTACTGTAAATCCCTTTATCTCACTCACCAGGTTGTCGGCACTCAGCCTGTTTATCAGTGTCTTTTCTTCCGGTACTGCTACAGGTTCGGGTGGTGCGGCTTTAGCCGGTGTTGCCGGTAGGGCAGGTGGTGCGGCTTTGGCTGGTTGTGCAGGCAAAGCAGCATGAGCAGGTGCAGGTTTGGTTGTATTTTCCGGCAGCACAACTATTGTTTCCCTGGCAGGCGGAGCAGTAGCAGGTGGTACTGCTGCCACCGCAGCATGTTTGTCTTTTTTCGGGCGGCCCAATTTAGGGGCCAGCCAGGCAACAGAGCAGGTAATGCCTGCTATCATAAGGATGGCAGCGGCCACCCTGCTGTAACTGAACGAATTCTTTTTCATCTCCATGATCCTTTTAATTCTGTTAAACAAATAATTACTATCCCCCGATGCTGCAATGGTTAGTGCAGATGTTCGGGTTGTTGCCAGTGCAGCCAGTGCAGTGGCGTAGTGCAGCGGTTCGCTGGTATGGTCCAGTACCAGGTCATCGCAGCAGTGCTCCCTCTCGTGGCGTATATTGGCCGATATCAGCCAGGTGAAAGGGTTAAAGAACAGTATGGTCTCTACTACCGTTTGCAATATGTTCACCAGGTAGTCGTGTCGTTTTATGTGTGCCAGTTCATGCAGCAATATTGTCTCCAGCTGCTCCGGACTTAGCTGCGCCATAGTTGCTGCCGGTAGCAGAATGATAGGTTTTACAGCACCTATAACCATAGGCACTTTAGCTCTTATCGATACAAATGCGGCGATAGGTTTGTTGATGCCTAGTTTGTTTTGTAGGGTGGCAAGCAGTTGCTGTTGTGCCGTGTTCAGTTGGCCTAGCCCATTTCTTTTCAGCGATGATAGCTGCATCAGCCCTGCTGTATACCGCGCTAATATCAGCGCCAGCCCTGCCAGGTACAATACAGATACCCACGGCATCACACTGCTTAGTATGGCGCTGTAACTCTGTTGTACGGATAGGGGCGTATACTTATTTATACCTGCCTGGTGAGCTATATCGGTATAGTTGCCGCCGGTGTAGGTAATAGCTGCCCCATGGGTATAGGACAGCAACTGATACTGCTGCCACCACGTACCCATGAACCAGGCAAACAATACGGTGAATGCCGATAACGACAGATGATAACGCACCCCCGATGCATTGGCCGGGGCCACTTTCAGGGCCAGCCACAATATGGCAAATACTAAAAGCCCTTGCCCTATAGAGTAGAGCAGTGTCCACGATAAAGATGCTATCAATATGCTCATGGTTGTTCGTTTTTATATTCGTGATACTGTTGATATACTTATTTCTTCTTGCCTTGTTTCGTTTGTTTGTCCAGGTATTCCTGTATCATGGCCAGTTCTGTAGCGCTGGTGTTATGGTTGCCCAGTGCCTGCATCACCAGTTGCATCGCCGATCCGTTGAAGACAGTTTCAATCAGCCTTTGCACCATCTGCCCCTGTGCCTGTGTCTTATCTACCGCCGACTGGTATATGTGTATCTTGCTCGATGCATCGCGTGTCACCAACTGCTTGTCCAGCATTATTTGCATGATCTTTAGCGTAGTGGTATAGCCAACATTCTTGGTTGCTGCCAGCTGTTCGTGTACATCTTTTACTGTCGATGGTCCTTTACTCCAAAGGATGTTCAGTATTTCCAGCTCCGATTCCGTTGGTTTTATGTTCTGTTCTTTTTTCATTTACGAAGTTGTTCGTACATCAAATGTACGAAGTTGTTCGTAAATGCCAAATTTATTTTTTAGCCTTATGTCATTGGTCTGTATTCTGACCAAAAGTTAACAGGTTCTTGTCCGGGTCAAGGATGGAGAATTCAATTTGCCGCCACGGTTTGCGTTCTGGTTTCAGGGCTATTATTTTGCTATTACTCACATGCTTGTACAGTTCTTCAATATCGTTGGTGCGAATATATACTTGTCCATAATTGGTAGCCGGGTCAAGGTCTTTGAACTCGAAGAAGTGTATCTGAATGTCGTCCTTTTGCACCATGAGGTACCCGTCGTAGTCATCCCCGAACTGTTCAAACCCCAGGCTATAGATATAAAAGTCCATGGTTGTGGCTTTATTTCGCATAGGTAGCTTAGGATGGATAGCTGTCAGCATTGTATGATGGTTTTTAATGTTGGCGTTGTTAAGAGCGTTATGCCTGACAATAATAGGGTATTTTGAAAATAGAAAGAGCAGGCCGGCATATGGTCGGTCTGCTCTAATCTCCGTGATAAGCGCTTGTTACACTTCGCCCCGGCGGATAACGCCCAGCAGGAAGGATATAATAGCCAGTACCAACAGTACATAAATAATGTTACCTGCATTCCATACGAATGCGCCCAGCAGCCATCCTATAAGCAGGATAACAGCAATGATATACAATAGACTTCTCATGGTTTTTAGTATTAGTTACTTACCAGCCTAATAATATCGTGCCGTTGCAGGGATGACCTGCGGGATAACCCTAAGGTTACCATTCATGCCGGCTGAAAAATTGCCAAACTCCTTTATCACGTACTTATGTTGAATTTCACTTTTGCCATTATATAAGCTACTTTTGCGGCAGATTTCTTAATAACGTTATTATTTATATAGCTATATGTCAACATTTTCCTCACACAATTTTGCAAACGAAAAAGCGCTGATACGCGTAGACTTTAATGTGCCTATCAAGAAGGGCGTTATAGGTGATGATACCCGCATGACGGCTGCACTGCCTACTATTAAAAAAGTACTGGCCGACGGTGGTGCGGTAGTACTGATGAGCCATTGGGGTCGCCCGATAAAAGACATGGAGAAGAAGCCTGAGCTCACTAAGGCTGATTTTACGCTGAAGCCGGTAGCAGAGCACCTGTCTAAGCTGCTGGGTCTGGACGTGCAGTTTGCCGATGATTGTATTAGCGATGACGCTGCTGAAAAGGCTAAGAACCTTAAACCGGGCCAGGTATTACTGCTGGAAAACCTGCGCTACTACAAGCAGGAAGAAAAGGGCGACAAGGAGTTTGCTGAAAAGCTGAGCAAGTATGGCGATGTATACGTGAACGATGCCTTTGGTACTGCTCACCGTGCGCATGCTTCTACAGCTGTTATCGCTGAGTTCTTTCCTGCCGATAAGAAAATGTTTGGCCTGCTGATGGAAGGCGAGGTGTCTGCTGCTGAAAAAGTAATGCACGATACCAGGAAGCCTTTCGTAGCCATCATTGGTGGTGCCAAGGTGTCTGATAAGATAATGATCATTGAGAACCTGTTGGATAAAGCTACAGACATCATTATTGGCGGCGGTATGGCATATACGTTTTATAAGGCCAATGGTGGTCATATAGGTGGTTCTCTTTGCGAAGACGACCGTATGCAGATGGCGCTCGACCTGCTGAAAAAGGCAGACGAAAAAGGTGTTTGCATCCACCTGCCTTCAGACAGCATCATTGCAGATAAGTTTGCTGCCGACGCCAATACGTCTTCTGCCCTCAGCAACGAGGTGCCCGAAGGTTGGATGGGTCTTGATATCAGCGTAATGGCTATCGAGCATTTCAGCAAGGTGATCGGCAACGCCAAGACCATTCTATGGAATGGCCCTATGGGTGTATTCGAAATGGAGAAGTTCCAGCATGGCACCAAGGCTATAGCAGAGGCTGTGGCCAAGGCAACTGCAAACGGTGCATTCTCCCTGGTTGGCGGCGGTGATAGTGTTGCAGCTGTCAATAAGTTCAACCTGGCCGACAAGGTAAGCTACGTGTCTACCGGCGGCGGTGCAATGCTGGAGTATTTCGAGGGCAAGCAGCTGCCGGGTATTGCTGCGATCAAAAACAACTAAAACAGAACTATGATAAAGAACCTTATCCTTGCAGCTGCCTTCGTTTTGTGTGGTGTAGCTTCGCAGGCCCAGGTAAAGGCTGTTACAGAGACCGGCGAAGAAGTGGTACTCTACAGCGATGGTACCTGGAAGTCGACAGCAGCACCCAAAGCCGGGTGGAATACCCGCCTGGATACCCCTTCTGTAAAGAAAGGAGAAAAGAGCACTTTCCTGGTAAAAGGCAAGAAGCTGAAGTATGGCATATGGACGAATGCGAAAAAATGGACATTCTCCAGCGATAAAATGCCATCGGTGCCGGCAGCTGAGTATTTCTTCAAATTGAAGGATGGCGATGCATTTGCGATGACCGTACCGGAGGAAGTGCAGGTGAACTTTGAGGCGCTGCCTGCTCTGGGGCTGAAAATAGCCCAGGCAGCAGATCCCAATGCACGGATCACGCTGGAGGAGAACAGGCTGGTGAACGGGGTACTGGTGAAATATGTAGAGATGAAGGTTTCTGCTCAGGGTATGGACCTTGTATATGTTGGTTACTACTATTCCGGTGCCCAGGGTATCATCAGGTTCATGGCATTCACATCGGCGAATCTGCTTCCTAAGTACCATAAGGATATGGAAGAACTCCTGAACGGGTTTACAATGGAAGTGAAGTGATCACTGAAAAGTTATAATGTTACGGGGCGGGAGGTTGAACGATCTTCCGCCCTTTTTTAATACCCGGCCATAGCATCTTCAATTTCAATGGTAAAGAATGATGTTTGTTTTACTCTTATCATTAACTTTGCTTTGTCTTAAAACTTAAAATATTTAGCTTTTATGTCTATAAAAATAACTGACGAGTGCATCAATTGCGGAGCCTGCGAACCGGAATGTCCGAATAACGCCATTTACGAAGGTGGAGTGGAGTGGGCTATGGCTGACGGTACAGGTGTAAAAGGATCTTTCACCTTGCTGGATGGTACGGTAACTAATGCAGATGCGCCGCATACACCTATTTCTGTTGATACATACTACATTACACCCAACAAGTGTACAGAATGCCAGGGCTTTCACGATGAGCCGCAATGCGCTGCTGTATGCCCGGTAGACTGCTGCGTACCCGACGAGATGTACAGGGAGACAGTAGAAGAACTGCTGGCTAAGAAAGAAAGGCTGCACCTTAACTAATAATAATTTCTCGGTAGAATATACGGGCCGTATTGCACAAGCAATACGGCCTTCTTATTGGGGTGATACCAGTGTATTAAAAAAGGTGTCTCTTTTCAGAAACACCTTGTAGTTATTTTTTTATGCGCCGTGTTACCGCGTCAATACTATCTTCCGTGTATATTGCCTGTAGCTATCTGTTACAGTAAGTGTGTATACTCCTGCCGGCTGGTCGCCCAGGTTAAGCTCTGTATCAGTATTAGCAGCAGCTTTTAAACGCCTTATCTTCTGGCCGGTAACATTGGTAATGGTAAGCCACACGTCATCATTATATGCCGATGCCACCTTTACAATAAACCTGCCATTGTTAGGGTTAGGGAAGATGCTCACTGCCTCCTGTTCTGCGGTGATGTTGGCCACACCTACGCCGGGGCATACACTGGTATCGCTTACAGTTACCGTATAATAAGTGACACCTGTGCCGCATACATTGGTTAACTGGTATTTTATGGTATCAACACCCGGCGTTACGCCCCATACCACACCGCTTGCCGATACTGTAGCAATAGCGTTATTGGTGCTGCTCCAGATACCGCCGGTTACGGCAGCAGTCAATGCCGTGCTGAAACGCGGGCATACTGTGTCTGTGCCTGTTATAGTAGTAGTAGGGTTGTTGGCCAGCACATTTACCACTACGGTGGTTGTATCATAATATGTGCCGTCAAATACGCGAACAGTAAAGGAGTCCACACCACTAAAGCCCAATGGCGCGGTATAGTTCAGGCCCGCAGGCGTCACCGTCGATCCGTTTGATGGCGTAGAGTAGCCAACAGTTGCTGCACCATGCAGTGGGTTTATCAGCAAAGACCAAGTTTCTGGCTGGCCCATATCTATATCGTCTATGGCCAGCAGGGTATCCAGGCTTTTTACTGTGCCTTCGCATATCGTCACTGTCTGGTGGCTCCCGTTGCTGAAGTAGGGGCTGTTAAAGATATCTACAACCCTTATCCTGTTATTATCATTATCGCATATGTAGTATTTGCCCCTTGTGGCATCTACCGCAACGCCGGTTGTCTGGTTCAGCGACGCAAGGGTCGGTGCCCCTCCGTCTCCTGCGTAAGTAGCAACACCATTACCCGCAAATGTGCTGATGATGCCGAAAATGTTGATCTTACGTACACGGTTATTGTTCATGTCGCAGATGTAGAGGTTGCCCGCCGGGTCCGTAGCTACAGCCCGTGGCAGGTACAATTTAGCCGCCGTAGATGGGCCTCCGTCGCCGGTAAAGCCATAAGTTGCAGAGCCTGCCAGTGTAGATATGATACCTCCTGAAGTTACTTTGCGTACGCGGTTGTTACCATCATCGCCTATATACAGGTTGCCGGCATTATCTACAGCCACACCCGTTGGGTATTGCACCCTTGCGTCTGTAGCAGGGCCGCCATCGCCACTTACAAAGCAGTTGCCATTACCGGCATAGGTAGTAATGATGCCTGATGGACTAACACGGCGGATGCGACAGTTCTGGTTGTCAGCAATATATAATACGCCCGATGTGTTATAAGCAACACCCCACGGAAAGCCCATGTGTGCATTAGTAGCCGGTGCGCCATCGTCGGTAGCTACGTAAGATGGGCTGCCACCTATACCTACTATGGTAGTGATAACACCGGTTGTTATATTGATCTTACGGATCCTGTTATTGGCATAATCCGAAAACACCACATTGCCCGACGGATCAACGGTGATACCGCGTGGATTCTGTATCTGTGCTGCTGTTGCCTGGCCGTTATCGCCGCTATAGCCCGGTGTGCCTGTTCCTGCTATGGTAGTAATAATGCCGGTGGTGGCATTTACCTTGCGTATACGGTGGTTCGCATTGTCTGCTATGTATACGTTGCCTGTTGCAGGGTCTACAGCTACACCATAGGGGTTGTTGAGCTGTGTGGTCGTAGCCGAAACATTGTCTGCACCATAACCGGGTGTGCCATCGCCGGCAAAGGTCGATATGATCTGCGCGTTGGTATGAAGCGATGTCCCTAATACGGTAAGGAGAAGAGCAAAATAAAATATCCGCCTGGTCATTATTATACTTATTGAATTTTGGTGCCCTAAGGTACCGAAAA
Source organism: Chitinophagaceae bacterium (assembly GCA_947455215.1). GTDB lineage: Bacteria > Bacteroidota > Bacteroidia > Chitinophagales > Chitinophagaceae > Flavipsychrobacter. Next base: position 30,637 of record CANGNA010000021.1, on the reverse strand, counting down.
AAAGTCGCAAATACACCGTTATGTACGCAAAACGGGGCCGCCATTGGTCCTGATCCTTTTAAGATATGTTCGCAAACGGTTGGGGAGCAATAAGAAAGCTGCGGTGGTCATCCGCAGCTTTCTTATCAAAGTATTGTTGTAATTTATTCTATAACTACTTTTCGTGTTATCGGCGCCAGCGCATTGCCTGCAAAATTCACGCGGATAAAGTACACTCCGGGAGCGAGGTTGGCTGTGTTGATCTCGCCACGAGTGCTGTTGAGCGTGGTCGTCAATACTGTCCTGCCTGTCTGGTCAGTTACAGTTGCATCTTTCAGCATATCGCCAGCTACAATATTCACTACTTCTGTAGCAGGGTTAGGATACAGGGTTACCTCTGCAGCTTGTGCCGCGATGTTAGCTACCCCTACGTTACCCGGGCAGGTGAGCGTATACAAGAATTCTGTCACCAGTGAATCCACTGTATACATTTTAGCTGTATTGGTGCTCCACGGTACGTGTGCATCACCAGGGAATATCTTGGTCATGTGATACACTCCCTGTGATGTGAAGCGGGACTCCAGAGCACCCATACCACAAAGGTTTACGTGTACTGTGCCACTCAGCGGATAAGCGCAGTTGTAAGGCACTGTGTTATCATTGTCGCCCTGGGCGTTTACCGCAGGTATGTCTGTACTGTTGATGAAGTTTGCAGTATTCAAAGCGCCGGCCAGGTTGATGACCGCCTTTGCAGATGAGGAATAACCTGCGTTGCCGCTGTTGCCTTCCATGCCGCCATTGGCCGCAAGTGCAACGTCAAGGTAGGTAGCCGATTCTGATGTATCTGTAAGGTAGGCTGCATGCATATACAATACCGCTCCGGCCGAGTTGCCACCGTAGTATATATGGTTGGTGTCTATCTTGTAAGTGTTGGTGGTATTGGCATCCTGGCGGAAGTAGCGTACTGCAGCTTTACCATCACTGATGGCTTTTATTACCACATCAATAGCGTAAGAGCTGTCTGATACCATGGAGATGATATTGCCCAGCCTGTAGTCTATAGAGGCCGTTACGTAACCTCTCCTGGCAAAGTTGCGGCACAGTTGTACCACGGTGCTGTCATCGTTCCGGGTGCCGGAGATGAAGCTGCCACCATGCGCCAGTATAATAAGTGGTCTGTGCATCATGGTATCGCCTGTAGGTTGGTAGATGTCCATCTGCAGGCTATATGGGGTACTGTACGTGACAGTGCTGATATCTACCGATGGGAATACTGTAGAGTTGAATCTACCGGCAGGGCATTGTGCATGGGCCATACCCGCCGCAGATATGGTCAGTAATGCAGACATGTAAAGTTTACGGAGCATAAAAGTGGTTTTAATTAAGTAATTGTAAAATTTTCATACAATATAATTCTTTTATAATAAGCTGCATAATTTAAGTGTACATTTTTTGTGTTGCGAACACGCAAAAAAATACCCCCGATTTTTTGTTCGGGGGTATCAGGTATCGTTTGTGTTTGTTCAGTCTTTCTGTTCTATCAGCATAGGGTGTATGGTCACCTTTACCCGTGCTATGCGCATTTTGTCCAGTGCCATTACCGTAAATTCAAAATGCTTGTAGATGATGGATTCATTTACTGCAGGGAAGCGGCCTCTTATCTCCAGTATCAGCCCGGCCAGCGAGTCGCTTTCTCCCCTTACAGTATCAAAGGTCTCTGCGGGTTCACCTATTACCCTGCACACATCGTTGATAAGCGTTTTACCTTCAAATATGTATATGTTATTATCTATCTTTTTATAGTTCAGATCTTCCTCATCAAACTCATCCCTGATATCCCCGATGATCTCTTCCATGATATCCTCCAGGGTAATAATGCCGGATGTGCCGCCAAACTCATCTACCACCATCGCCAGGTGTATCCTTTTCGATTGGAATTCCTTCAGCAGGTCTTCTATCAGTTTACCTTCATGCACAAAATAGGCCGGCCTTACCAGGCTATGCCATTCGAAGTTGTCGTCATTGATATACGGGAGAAAGTCTTTGGTATGTACCATGCCGGCTACCTTATCCAGCGTTTCTTTATATACCGGCAAGCGGGAGTAGCCTGCTTCCAGGCAATGGGCACGCACTTCGGCAAAGGTCATTTCGCTATCTATCGCCGATACATCCAGACGGGTACGCATGATCTGCCTGGCGGTAATATTACCAAACTTAAGGATGCCCTTAAAGATGTTCACCTCTTCTTTTGTTGCCTCATGGCCTACCGTAAGTTCTATGGCATGCGCGAAGTCCTCGCTGCTGATGTTGTTGGCGGGCTTGGACGATATTTTACCTTCTATGAATTTGGTAGAAGATACCAGTATGCCGCTCACCGGCCTGAAAATGCCCAGTAGTATCTTAATATAAGGTGCGGCAAACAAGGCCATACGCAGGTTGTTTTGCGTAGCATATACCTTCGGTAACACCTCGCCAAACAATACCAGCAAAAAAGTGACACCTACTACCTGTACGATAAAAGACGCCAGCTTACTCATACTGGGCGGCAGTATAGAGGCCACCAGCATGTTGGTGGTGATAACTATGGCGATGTTAACGAAAGTATTGGCTACCAACAAGGTTGCCAGCAACAGCTTGGGTTGATCGAGCAGCTGCGACGCCTGGCGTGCAGAACCTTTTTCCTTCGACTTAAGGAAGTGGATATCTTTGGCTGAAAGAGAGAAAAAAGCAGTTTCCGCGCCGGCTATAACCCCGGTCATCAGTAGCAGGATAAGGATAGCTATTATTAGAATTGTGGCGTTTGAGGTCGAGAACGCACCTGTTCCGGTGAGGAATAACGATGTGAACTGTCTATGGACGTCTTCCAATTGTCAATTATATTTGGTGAACTGCTTCAAAATTATAAAAAGGAATGAAATAAAAAATTATTTCATTCCCCTATAGTTATTTATAAAACCTATGCCAATGCGTGAACATATAGCCCGGCCATTGGTCAACATGCTAAATAAATTGCTTGATAGCGTTGCAATAGGTGGAGTTTGTGCTTTTGATCTTTGCTTCGTCCAGCAACGGCTCCAGGTACTGCTTAAATGATTTGGATTCCCATGTGTGCAGGAAATATCGCCCTGTATACTTGCTATCGTTAAGTATATTCTGCTCGAACAGCAGTTTCAGCTCGTCGGGGTGGCAGCCAGGGAAGTGTGTCTGGTATGCCGGTATCATTTGGAAATCATACTTGCCACTCTGTTGCAGGGCATAAGGCATTTTTACCGAGTAAAAGCCCCAGTTCTTATTATCATAGTTGCGGAAGCCTTCAAGCCAATCTTGCAGGAACTGTGAATTTTTGGCTGATATCAGGAACCCATTACATAGTCCCTTTGTAATGCGGCCACGAAACTTAAGCACCTCGAACCGGCCATTTTTCAACAGGCCCAATATCTGGCGTGGGCTCATCATTTCACTTAGTTCGTAACCCATGCACACATCGTGATCCAGCAGGTCGTCATAAGATCGCAGGGTAATGATGTCCAGGTCCTGGTATATGCCTCCTTCTTCCAGCAAAATATTGATCCTCAATAATGTTGCCTTATTGGGGTTATAAAGGAACGGCACACCAAATACCTCGTGAGGTACGTCGGCGAACTTAATGGTCACCATGTCCTTGATCTTGTCAAAATACGGCCCCGTTGGTACCTCGTCGCAATGTATTTTTATTTCATATCCGGGGTTGTAATGCGCAACGGCCTTGATAGAGACCATATGATGCACATTGAATGGCTTACCATTGGCACCTATCCAGATATAATGAATGATCTTTGGGACTTTTTGCATAGAAGATGTTTGAAAACCTGTATTTATATAAATAAATTTTATTGGTACTGATACAGGTGCTCCGAAGCACCGCAAAATTATCTTTTTTGGGCCAGTAATGCAAATGTTCAGCAGCTATACTCCCGTTCCTGTGTTATTGTTTTATGATATTATATAGTTATTTTTCTTAAAGAAATCCAAAACGGTTTTAGGGTAAGCTATTTTATTCATGTCCTTTTTGTCTGTCCACCGCCCATCTTCCGGTAAAATTAGCTCTCCCGGTACATCTGCTGTAAAAAAGGAACTTATTATTATTCTGTGTGTGAGTCGCTGTGTGTCCTTGCCTGCGTAATTGATCTCCTTAAGGCCAAGCAGGGCAACGTCTGGCAAGGCCGTAAATGCTGATCTGTCGACAAGCTTTTGTGTTTCTATCTGTAGTGGTTCATGTAAGTTTTCCCAAATATCTTTACTGCCGCGCTTGCGCAGCCATATCTTCCCGTCTTTTTCCAGTACAAGGTAATTGAAGTAGCGTGTGGCTACCTGTACCTTTTTGCTTTTCACGGGTAGCATAGTGGTCATTCCCTGTTTGTATGCGATGCAATTCTTTTGTAAAGCACATAGCGCGCACGAGGGATTGCGGGGTGAACAAACCGTGGCACCTAAGTCCATTATGGCCTGGTTATAGGCACTGCTGCTATCTGCGGCCATCAAGTCTTGTGCCAGCTGCGCAAATTGCTTTTTACCTTCGGTAGTGTCAACCGGTGTGTCTATAGCAAAGTACCTGGACAGCACACGGTATACGTTGCCGTCTACCACTGCATGTGGCAGCCCGTATGCAAATGATGCAATGGCAGCAGCCGTATACGGGCCTATGCCTTTTAATGCCACAATATCATCGTAAGTTCCGGGGAATTGGCCATTCAGCTCATTGGCCACAAACCTGGCTGTCGCCAGCATATTCTTGCAGCGGTTGTAGTAGCCCAATCCCTGCCATATCCTGAATACGTCTTCATCCTTAGCCGCTGCCAGATGGTGTATGGTTGGGTAAGTTGTGGTGAAGTTGATATAGTAAGGCAAACCCTGCAGCGCCCTGGTTTGTTGCAATATGATCTCTGATAGCCATATTTTATACGGGTCCTTCTCGCTTTTCCAAGGCAGGCTCCGGTCATTATCGTTGTGATGCCAGTTAAGCAGTTCGGCTGTAAAATATCTTTTTCGGGCGGTCGTAATGCTCATTATGTCTGCAAATTACCAAATAATCGGGCAGGTTCATTAATGGTCAGTTGCAGCATACACATGGGGGCTGGAGTAACGTCAACCTTGGTGTTCATAACCAGCATTTAATGCCAGTTTATTATGTTCTTAGTTAATAATTACTATCTTGTAAATTGAAATTTTGTGCATTTGATTGATGAGTAAATATTTCTTTAGGTTTTGGTTGGTTTTGGCATTGGCAGGGTGTGCCCGGCAACCGGCAGATGCTCCTGCTGACCGACAAAGCCCCATGCCGGCAACGGGCTTTATGCCCGGCAAGGATAGTGTGGCACAACCCATGGTAACATTGCTCGATACTTGCCCTCCGCCCGCTACCTTCATCACTGCCAATGCTGCTAGTCCTGCATTAATGAGTCCCGCAATATTCTCGGTAAATATGATCACCTACGCCGCAGAAAAGGGGTTATATTCATTTATTAGGGTTATAAAGGCTGATGGGCAGGGCAATTTCTGGTTTTGCACCGGCGGTGGAGGCGTTATCCGGTATGATGGTAAAACCGCCACCAGCTTTACGACGGCCCAGGGGCTGGCATCCAACAATGTGGGCAGTATCGCTGAAGACAGGCAGGGCAACCTTTGGTTTGGCTCTGTTGGCGGTGGCGTAAGCATTTACGATGGCAAGGTATTCACCACCATCAACAAGGCAAAGGGACTAAACAATAACAGTATCAGGGGTATTGTGGCCGGTGAACAGCACCAAATGTGGCTGGCTACAGCCGGTGGCGGTATCAACATTTATAACGGTGCGTCATACTCGTTTATCACTGCCCGCGATGGTTTATTGTCAGATATGGCCAACTGTATGATACAGGCCCGAAATGGTGCTGTATGGTATGGTACAGATAGTGGTATAAGCTGTGTGCGCCAATGGGACGTGCAGCGCCACAAGGGTAAGATCATCAGCCTGGCCGGCAAGGCCGGTATACCGTTGAAGCATGTGCTCAGCCTTACAGAAGACCGCAACGGCAATATATGGGCAGGCACAGATGGCGGCGGGGTAAGTTGCATTGGTATAGCAGGCGATACCCTGCAGGTCATCAGGACCTTCAATACACAGAATGGCTTGCCCAACAACATAGTGCGGAACGTATTTGAAGATTCCCGCGGTAAGCTGTGGTTTTGCACAGCTGGCAGCGGCGTTAGTTGTTACGACCCGGTAGCGTATCCTGTCCGTTCCGGTAATGGCAACCTGGGCGCTGTGCCTGGGGCCCTTACCACTTATAGTATAGAGCACGGGTTGTGTTCTAACAGGGTTGAATGTGCAGCAGAAGACGAAAGCGGCAACCTGTGGTTCGGTACAGATGGCGGTGGTGTCAGTCGGTTCGACGGGGCGCATTTCAAATTACGCATCGAGCCCCGCAACGCCGTCACAACGTCTATTACCTGCATAAATGCTGACCATGGAGGCAATATATGGTTCACCTCCAACGTCACTGGTATACTGTGTTACGATGGTAAGTATTTCCGTAGCTATACAACGGGGAATATTTTGGGGGATCTCAACAACAGTGTGCTCTGCATGCTGCAAGACAGTAAGGGCCGCTACTGGATGGGCACCAGTGGCAAGGGCTTGTACTGCTGCAGCGAAGGGCCCGCCAGCGGACATCCTGCCCGGTTTACCGTCTACAATACTGCGCAGGGGCTGCCGGCCAACAGGGTATACTGCATTGCCGAAGACGGGCGGGGGCGTTTATGGGCAGGCACAGCGGCCGGTGTGGTGTGTATAGACGGTAATAAGGTGATCACCTACAATGCCCGGCAAGGGCTGCGCGCCAGCGCAATATGGTGCTCGCTTATGGATAAAAAGGGCAACATGTGGTTTGGTACTTTCGGTGGTGGTATCTGCAGGTTGATAGAACACCCTGCCGATGGCGGCGCCGCCAGGTTCCTATCTTATACTACCAAAGATGGTTTACCGTCCAACAGTATCAAAAGCATGCTCCAGGACGGTAGCGGCAATATATGGATAACAACGGGTGGTGGTGGCGTCAGCCGTTTTGATGGCAATAGTTTTTTGGACTACAGCACAATAGATGGGCTGGCCAATAATATTGCAGTTACTGTAGCTGAGGATAAGCATGGTAACCTATGGTTTGGCACCAATGAAGGCCTTAGCCTGCTGCGTGGTTTTACGCCTGTATCAGCCAGCCGGGGAAAAACCTCAGCTCCCGTGGTTGCTGCCGAAAACAGCCTGCCTAACAGCTACGTGGCCACACAATACCAACCTGTATTTGAACAATACAATTTCAAAAATGGCTTCCCGATAAAGGATGTGAATACAAACTCTATGTGCCTGGATAGCGCCGGGGTGCTGTGGGCGGGCACCGCCGATAAACTCATCTGCTTCGACAGGGCTAAACTGGACAAGAATGTGGAGACCCCGCATGTGGCCATCAATGCCATAAGCATCAACGGGGAAAAGATATGCTGGAACGTACTGCGCAACCAGAAGATCTGGGCATACAGCAACAGATCATCAGCAGATGACAGTGCTACGTATGTACGAGATTCTGCTGCTATGGTGAACGAAGAAATGATTGTGCTGGGGATGCCGTATTCGGCTGCAAAAAGGGTGGAGATGGCCCGGCGTTACAGCAGCATTCAATTCGATAGTATCACCCCGTTCGATCCGCTGCCGGTGGGGCTTATACTGCCACACAGGCATAACAATATCACGTTCGACTTTACGGCCATAGAACCGGCACGGCCATACCTGGTAAGGTATAAATATAAGCTGGATGGATATAGCAAAGACTGGAGCCCGGTCACCGATCGCAGCAGTGCCTCATTTGGTAATATAAGCGAGGGTACCTACACCTTTAAACTGTGTGCGCAAAGCCCCGATGGTGTATGGAGCGCGCCGGCAACGTATACCTTTACCGTATTGCCGCCATGGTACCGCAGTTGGTGGGCCTATGTGTTGTACATCCTTACTTTCGGCTATGTTATTTATATGGTGGTGTACGTGCGCACGGGCATATTGAAAAAAGAGAATGTTCGCCTGGAAGCTATTGTCCATGAGCGCACCGAACAGATAGAACAAGAAAAAGAGGCGGTGATGACGCAGGCGGAAGAGCTGCGCAAACTGAACCTATTCAAAGACAAGACCTTCTCGGTTTTGTCTCACGACTTGCGGGGGCCTATCAATACTTCGGCAACGGTGCTGAGCATGTTGGATGCTGAAGACCTTACAGCGGATGAGTTCCAGGACATGAAGGAGGGCATAGTGAAGCAGCTCACGGCTACCAGCGTGTTGCTCGATAACCTGCTGAAATGGGCAAAGGGCTCGATGGAAGGCGGCATAGAAGCGCACAAAACCAGTGTGAACGTGTTTGAGATAGTGCAGCGCCATGCCGTGCTTTTTGAAGAGAACCTGAAGAAAAAGGGTATCGATCTGCAGGTGCTCGTACCTAATAACCTTATGGCTTACTTTGATGTTGAGCAACTGGATATTGTTATCCGAAACCTTTTGGCCAATGCCATAAAATTCACACCGAAGAATGGTACCATAACCATAAGCGGTACCACTGCTTCCGGAGAGCTACGGCTAAGTGTTGCTGATACGGGAGTAGGTATGACCCAGGCGCAGCTGGAAAAACTCTTTAAGCCGGCCACCGACAAAACCACCTATGGCACTGCCGGCGAAAAGGGAACCGGGCTCGGCCTGCTGCTCTCACACGAATTTATAAAAGCTAATGGTGGCCGGATTGAAGTGCAAAGCGAGCCGGGTAAGGGAACTACGTTTACACTGCTGTTGCCGGGGGTAAGTAGTTAAGCCTCCAAAACAATATTCTGAAGGCTTAATTGCGAAAAAGTAGGGTGGGAGGCTGGTTAGATCTTTACAAACAATTTGCTCTGGCTGAAGGTGCCCGACAGGTTGGTGATCTTTACCGAGAATACATATTTGCCGGCTGGCAATGTTGATGTATCTATATCCAGGGTATGGTTGCCTGCGGATAGGTTGCCCATCAGTTGTTTGGTCATTTCTTTGCCATCTATATCTATAATGCTTACCCGTACATCTGATGCTGAACGCAGTGCCACGGGGATGCTGGTATAGGTAGTGCACGGGTTAGGATAGTTCTGCCTTACCTGGAACTGGCCTTCAGCTGCTACGTCGTCGACACCGGCGGCTACTGCACCATTTACATAGGCATCCCAGCTGAGCACGTAGCCTGCAGAAAGGCTACCTGTAATGCTGCTCATCTCTGTTGCCGTACCATCGCTGAACACATTGTCTGCTGCATTGTAGGTATAGCCGGTCATACCCTTAGTATAGCCATAGGCTGTTGCTGCATTTACTGTTTCCACTACGCTGCCTGCACCTTCGGGAAAGGCTATCTGTGTGATGGATAGTGTGGTACCACCAGCCGTGTAAATGTGCACATGTATGTGCGTGGCCCTGCTGGTGTACCAACCCGGGAAGATGGATGTGAAGGATACCAGGCCATTGCTATCTGTTACCTGCCTGCCGCGTAAAAAATCCTGCGCAGTGTAGTCGGTAGCCTGCATGGCAGTGCCTCCGTATTGCGAGTAGTTGCCGTCTTTGTCGCAGTGCCAGATATCTACCATAACGCCCGATAGTGTATTGCAGGAATTATTCACATCCTTTACTGTTATGTTGATGGTAAAGAGCACGCCGGTGCGTGTGCCGGTAATATTACTGCGCACCAGCGATGCCGGGGTGATAGTGGGAAATGGTCCTGCTGTTTCTGATGCCGCTGCTGTGCATGCTGCTGCCTTGCTGGTGCCAAGGATGGATGGTGCCAAAACGGCCATGCCCAGGAAGCTGAGCCCCTTCTTTAAAAAATCCGATCTTTCCATTGGTAGTTTATTTAGTTAGTGAACACTCAATTAGCAATATGATGGCTGTCTCCGACAGGGCTTCCAGGTCTATCTCCTGTATATCCCACTGGTACAGTGTATCTCGGTATTCCAGCAGCCGTTCTTCAAGGTCGAACGATCCGTTTACCACATGACTGCACACTGCATTGTTGCCGGGTTGCAGTACTACCTTGTTCTTTACGCGGCTATCGTATACACCTATACTGATGCAGTCTGATATGCCCGATCCGCTGAACATCTTGTTCTTTTCGGTAATGTTGATAGTAGCTGACTGTCTTGTATCGGCCGGTATGTTATGTGCCTGCTTGCCGATTGTTATATGCAGCAGGTTGGTCTTTATGTCGTCGAATGGGTTGTGTATGGTCAGCGGCTCATTTTGTGCTGTGCAATACAGGAACATTTCTTCGGCAACTACGTATTTGTCTTCTGCGCCGGAGCTTAGTTTTATGGCGCCGCTTACAGGCAGCAATATATGCAGGTCGTTTTCCGAAAGTGTAATGGTTTTACTGCTGCCGGGCGCCATGAACATATCGTAGATGGTTACAGCACCGCACTCTGTTACATGGGTGGTGCTGCTATTGCTGATGTGCGTTGTGCGCCTATCTGCTTTTACAAACGTTGATGTGTATGTCATTGTCATAAAACCGGTAGCTGTGGTGTGATGTAAAGATATTGGCGTGCTATGGCCCTATCCCAAATATTGGGGTCACTTTAAAGAATGTTGTTGCCGGATATTATTTGTCTGTTTCGAAGAAACGGATGATATCATCGTAGTACAATGCGCTGGTCGGCAGCTCTACATTGCCTATGAATATCGTCTTGTTGCGGAATGCCGTTACCTTTTGCTTAGGTACTATGAACGATCTGTGCACCCTGATGAACCTGCCCTGTGGCAGCTGTTCCAGCAGCGTTTTCATAGACATGCGCACCAGCAGGTCTTTGCCATTGCAGAAGTACAATTTCACGTAGTTGTCTCTGCTTTCTACATACAGTATCTCTGCTATGTCTATTTTGCGGATGCTGTAGTCCACCTTTACCGACAGGTATTCTGCTTCGCCTGCCAACTTTAGCTGCTTATAATTTTTGAGCTCGCGTGCTTTTTCAACGGCAGCCACGAAGCGGTTGAAGTCGAAGGGTTTCAGCAGGTAGTCTACCGCGTTCAGGTTAAAGCCATCTACGGCATATGTTGTATGCGCCGTAGTGAAGATGACCATAGTGCCCGGCGCTACCATTTTATAGAGCTCCAGGCCAGAAATAAGCGGCATTTCTATGTCCAGGAACAGCAGGTCTGCAGTATTGCTGTTCAGGTATTCCAGTGCCTTGCCTGCGCGGGTGAAAGTGCCTTTCAGGTCAATAAAGTCTGTTCGGCTACAGAATTCGGCTATTACCTGCAATGCCAGCGGTTCGTCGTCTATGGCTATGGCGGTCATCATCAGAGGTCTAAATGAAGTTGTACTGTGAATTTATTGTCTGAGGTAGTGATCTCCAGTTTATGATGGTCGGGGTAGAGCATGTGCAATCTCTGGCGGGTTGTTTTGATGCCTATACCTGTGCTGTGTCCCCGGTCGCGTGTGGGCACAATATCATTAACTACCAGCAGGTGCAGCTTATTGTTGTCTGCGCTGATCACGATCTCTATTTCAGACGGGTCTTCGCCATTAGTGCCATATTTGAAGGCATTCTCCACAAATGGGATAAGCAGGAAGGGGACGATGGTCTGGCCCGTTTGTTGGTTGTTGATGGTTATTTTCACTGTTACCTCGTCGGTGATGCGCAATTGCTGTAATGCTAAATAGCCGGTTATATAGTTGAGCTCTTTAGACAGTTCAGCCTTTTCCCAGCTGCCCTCGTTGAAGGAGTAGCGCATGATACCCGATAACATAACAATAGCATCAGAGGTCTTATCTGATTTCTGGAGGGCGAGTGAATGTATGCTGTTGAGTGTATTGAACAGGAAGTGAGGATTGACCTGTGCGGTAAGGAAGGATATACGCGTGTTCAGGCCGTCTTCTTTTATCTTATGGTATTGCCTGTAGAGGCAAGTGATAAAGGAAAAAGCATAAACGATGATGAGCATGAACAAGTGGAAACTGCTGACCATAGAAGGAAAGCGTGGTGGTCCGCCCGGTCCGCCGAATGACCTTTGGGGCGGCGGGGCCATGCTATTGTTGATGAGTGCAAACACCAGGATGGACGCCATAATAGTAAGCAGCCATGGGACATACTTGTGGCGGAAATATAAATGGGGGATGGTAAAGTAGGTATTGGCATAAAACAGTATGACCAGGTAAGCAGCGTTGATAAGCCTGGGAGGTTCGAATATATCCTGTATGAGCGATAGCGGCCCCTTGCCAAACAGGCGGGGATTGAAAAAGGCAGGTATAGACAAGAAGCATATCCAGCAGACAATATGTGCTGTAATGACCAGCGGGAGATTTTTGTCCCGGGGCTGTTCGTTGTTATTATGCATATGGACTTTTCATCAGGAGCTAAACAGTTACAAGTTACTATGGCATAGTGCACCAACCAACACCGCGGGGTGAAATAGAGTATTCCTGTAGTGGGTTGTGCCCGGCTACTGTTATCGCGTGGCAAAAAGTAACTCCGGTCGTCCGAGAGTTAAAAAAAATAGTTTATCTAATAAATAATTTCTTTATCTTGTATGTCTAATTTCCGGCATATGGCAACCAATGGCAACGAATCGTATAAGGATATGATCCTGGACATGCTAAAGCACGAACATTCGCATGAGGATATTCACCTGGCATTGAAAAGTCAGGGGCTTGAGGATGGTCATATCTCTGTATTGGTTGCAGAGACCAGGAAACTGCACGACATGAAGCAGTTGACCGTAGGCCTTAGCTTTATATGCGCTGGTGCTATAATATGCCTTGCCAGCTGCATCATCACCCTGGTGCAGGGCGCGGCTGCTATGAGCAATGTAACACTGGTAGGGCTTACTTCTGTAGGCGTGGCTGTGGTGTTTGCCGGCCTCATGAAGATATTCTGATCTACATGATCACCATCATCTAACTCCCTTACCCAGGTCAAATATATGGCGCGTTGTTTAGCCTACTTTTACTTTTGGTCATATACCGTGGAAAAGTTCAGGCGATTCATACGCATCCTTTTAGTAGGATATAACGAGCAACCCGCATCTAAGCGGGCACGACATCCGATTCGCAGCCAGTACATTCATCTTAAAAAGGTATGGACCAACCGTCACTATTCAGACTTTGGCATAGAGCGCCTTATCCGGTTGTTTCTTGCATCGGTGTTGTTTGTGTTTCCGGGGCTGTACTTCCGGGCGGCCTTCAGTAGCCTGGGCCTTATTGCAAGAAAACTCGCGGTAGATTTTTACGTAATATTGAAACTACTGATACCTGTTGTATTCTTCTATTTTCATCTCACTTCTCACCTGGTTATTGCTCTATTCTCGGCCTATCTTGGGGCTGAAACATTGGTATACCTTGCTTCGCTCATCTACCTGTCCAACGAGTTTGCACAGCCCATATCCTTCAGGCGGTCGCTCACATCGCTGTTCCTCAACTATATAGAAATATGTCTTGATTATGCAGTCATTTATGCTTACTGCAATGCCAACATACCGCATTTCTTTAAGACAAAACTAACATCGGGTATGGAGGCTGTATACTTCAGCTTTGCAACATCGGCTACAGTAGGCTTTGGCGATATTACTACTGTACACAAGCTGGGTCAGGCATTGGTGATCACGCAGATCATTATATTCCTGATATTCGTGGGTCTATTCATTAACTTCTTCTCGTCAAGGATAAAGGATAACACACACTACCGTGAAAAGGAACAGAACTATGTATAGCTGTGCTTAGCTCTTGTCGTCTTTCTCTAACATATGGCGATATGCCTTGATGAAGATGGCGCCCAGGTTTTTGTAGGGGGGTACGTAATCTGTGAATTTTTCTTTGTCGGATGCAGATGCGCTCTTCTGGTTGAAGAGATTCTCCAGTCCTCTCCACATGTTTATCCAGTTAATATCCTGGCCATCTATCAGCTGGTTATTCATAGAGCGCAGTATCTCATCATTCACACCCTTGGTGCCTGTTTGTTTCGATGATACGATATGCGCATCAGGTGCGCGGTTCAGCACTCCGGCAAGATTTTGGTAGCCGCCACAGGAGCCCAATATCACCACCTTGTTGTTTTTAGTAAAGTGGGTCATGGTGGATTTGAGGTGGTAGCTATGGCCACGGTGTATCATGATAGTTGGACGGATGTTCAGGCTATCGAGCAGGTGGCATGTTTTGTCTATGGCCTCATCGGCTTCCTGGTCGGGCAGGGGCAGGTTGGCGTATATAACTATCTTGCGGCCTGCCGTAGATGATATGATGCTCCAGTATTTATCGGTGGTCATCTTCCAGCGCTTGTCTTTGCGAAACAGGTCGGTAAAATGCTCGTAAGAGTGCTGGCCATCCTCATCGCCAAAGAAGAACACCTGCTGATACACTATGCCGGAGTCGGAAAGTAGATCTTTGAAGTTGACCTTGTTGATGCTGGGCAGGCCCAGGCGGGCAGATACTACATTGGCACCGGTGTCGTTGTTAGACAGGCGGTTGCCATCGAGCAGGCGCGACATGAGGCTGTAAATGATCACACCCTTGCGGCTGCGCTCTTTGAACGATTGTTCGTAACTCTCCTTTACTCTTGCCAGAAGGAAGGTGCTGAGTGCGGTGTCTGATATGCTGCCAAACGCATCGGCTACATCTACGGCATCTTCAAGGTCGTCTTCCCTGCCTTTCTGCAGGTTTTGGATAAAGCCGGCCATTAGCGTGTTGCGGGCAGTATCATCCATATTGGCCAGGAAGTCCGACAGGGTGTTGTAGCCGGCACACATGCGGATGAATGTGCGGAAGTGATCGTAATGCACCGTATCCAGGAACTGGTTGCTCTTCATGGGCCTCATCTTATCCATCAGCCTTTTGAAGGAGCCAACAAAGCTGCTGGTATAGATCTCGTCTTGCCCGTATACCATTACATAGTACAGCTCAGGTGCGGTAAGGTCGTCTGTTATTTTGAATCTTACTGCATCGGGCGATTCGTGCAGTTCGTTCATAGAGCGGATATACCTTACCGATCTTACGGCAGCCTCCTGGTCGTAAGTATTGCGGGCAATAGGTTCGTTGGCCAGTTTCAGACGGATAAGGTTTTTAAAGAACAGATCTTCATCGGCGGTAATGGCATCTATCTCCGCTACTGTCTTGCGTTCGTTGTATATATCGCCGAGGAACGACAGCGCCTTGAGTGGTGATTTCGATCGGTCTGATATGGAGACGATGGCCTGTACCAGCTCTTCGGGCGAGCGGTGAACGGGCTTGGTGAGCAGGGGATTGGTAGAGGATGCGTAGTTGAAAATGATCTCGGGGTTGGTGGCGGCCACCGCGGCTATTATGGCATGGGCAAACGTATCGTTAGCATAATCGGGCAGGCGCTTCAGCATCTTTAGCGGGTCTTGCTGGCCAAGGTAGGTATACAGGAATGCCCGCATCTCCTTATAATTGTCGAAGAGCATCTTGCCGTTATCCAGCGTCATATAGTTGATATTCTTTACGCAGAAGCTGGCAAAGCGCCCTTCGTTATACTCAACCAACATGTCGCGCATATTGTTCACCAGTTTGCGGTAGTATTTAGGGTCGGGGTTAGGGTCGGCATTAAAATCGCGCAGCAGGCCGGAAATGGCGTTGAGGCAGCGGATGCGCTCCTGGTTGTCGGTAAACGAATCGCGGCCATTGGCGGGCATATTTTCTACCATCACCTGTAGCAGGTTCACATCCTTCAGTATGGTTTTGGTGAGCGCAGCGGTTTGCGTGGAATCGCTCTTGCACACAATGCGGTTGTCCAGTTGTCCGTCTTTACGGTCGGCACGCAGTAGTTCTTTGTCTATTTTATCATCGTGGAAATACCTTCTTTTAAAGGGTATCTCGTAGAGGTAGGTCTCTATTTTATAAGTATCTACTACAGGTATAACCGGTACGACCACTGTATCTTTTTTGTGGTGCGGCCCCACCATCTTGCGCACGCTGTCTTTTGCCGGGGCGGGTTTTACGGTATCGCGCATGGCGGTATCGGCAGGGGGTGTTGCAGCCACGGTGTCGAACAGGAACTTAGGGGTTTCCTGTGCGCGTGCAGACATAGAGCAATAGGTCAGTAAAACAGTAAGGACAAAGATTAGTTTGTTCATATATGGATGGCACCCGGCCGCAAAGAGTATAATTTTTTACAAATATACTTTTTGAAGTGTGAATGAAACTGCAAAGTTGGGGTGTGCACAGTCTGTACGTTTATTGAGCATTTTCAGCAACGCAACGGCAGAAAGCTGTCAGAAGCTACAAATAGCGGCGCGCAAATACAAGCACATCCGGCTATCAGTATAACTACATAAAAAAAGCCGCCGGAGTTATCCGGCGGCCTATCATATTTCAACTCTTTAACGTCTTATCCTTTCACCTTTGCATCCTGCAAATAGCCCATCCAGTCTTCCAGTTGGTTGCCTTTCAGTACGCGTGGGAATTTGATCATAGCGCCGTACTTGCCGCGGGCGCGCAGGTAGTCTATAAATGTTTTTGGTGGCAGTATCTCTACATATACCTCTGTGAGGGCCGATGTGCGCTCTACCTCGTAGTCGTCGTTCAGGCGGCAGAGGGTCTCATCGAGGAGTTTTTTTATCTGGGCGGGGTCAGCATGTGGGTCGTCGCAGCCCAGGTACCAGCGGTGTGCAAAGCGGTTGCCCTCGCGGAAGCCGGCCACTGTGAACTCACGTATGTCCAGGTGCAGCAGCTTAGACACATTGTCTATGGCCTTGTTCATATTGTCTACCGACAGGTGCTCGCCGCACATGCTGAGGAATTGCTTGGTACGGCCCACTATGGCTATCTCGTATTCTTTAGCATCGGTGAACTTGATGACATCGCCAATGATGTAGCGCCATGCGCCCGAGCAGGTGCTGAGCATTACTGCGTATTCCACATCTTCCTTCACTTCGTGCACCATAAAGCTCTCAGGGTTGCCCCTTACGTTGCCATCACCATCAAAGTTGCGGTCGGTAAATGGTATGAACTCGAAGAAGATACCTGCGTTGAGCACCAGCTTGATGCCGCCGCCCGGTTTTGCCTGGAAGCCAAAAGAACCCTCGGAGGCCATGTAGGTCTCTATGTAGGTCATCTTAGGGCCCATCAGCTGCTTAAAGCTTTCCCGGTATGGCTCCATACTTACGCCGCCGTGTATGTACACACTCAGGTTGGGCCATATCTCGTGTATGTCTTTTACATTGTGATATTTGATCACGCGCTCCAGCACTATCTGCACCCATGCCGGTACGCCGCAGATGATGCCTACATCCCAGTTCTTAGCATTGAGTACGATAAGGCGGATACGGTCTTCCCAGCGCGGGCGCTTGGATATCTTCTGTCCCGGTTTGTAAAGGAGCGATGATATCCAGCGGGGCATGTTCTTGGCGCTGATGCCGCTCATATCGCCCTCGTAATATTCGCCCTTGGCAAACAAAGATGTAGTGCCACCCAGCATCAGTATGCCCTTCTCGAATGCCACAGGTGGTATCTTGTAGTTGGCCATGCTGTAGAGCTGCTTAAAGCCCACCTTTTTTATCGATTTGATCATATCCTGCGTAACAGGTATATGCTTGCTGGATGATTCTGAAGTGCCGCTGCTGAGGGCGAAGTATTTCACCTTGCCGGGCCAGCATACGTTCTCGTGTCCTTCCTGGCACAGGTGCCACCACTGGCTGTACATCTCGTTATAAGTATGTACGGGTACTGTGGCGCGGAACCTGGCAGCGAGGTCTACATCGCGGCTGAGCATACGGCCAAAGCCATAGTGCTTGCCGAATGAGGTGTACTGGCCGCGATCGAGCAACTGGCGTAGGGTAGTGCGCTGATAGGTTTCGGGGGTAGCTACCGGTAAGTGAAACTTTTTACGGAGTTGTAATGAGCGAGATATCAGGTTACCTAATATGGCCATCGGTGGTTTTTTGTTGTGTCTGTTACTTTTTTAAGAGAACCGGCAAATTTATTGATTCCTGTGTTAAAGTTGTGATAAGGATTTGGGGGGCTTTTAAGGAGTTGTACGTATAGGGTCGCAAAGAAGGTTTTGAGGAGACAGAGGGTGCGAGGGTGCAGGGCAGCAAGCCTCGCTATACCAAAAACAACCAGTATGAGCTCGATTTTGGACCATCACTTTCCCTGCCGGCAGGTATCTATATCGCAGAATAGCTGAACGTCTCCGAAAGAAACACAAGTAGGCCGCTGACACTAAGCGCATAAAGCGAAAGATCGAAGCGTCACTAACCACACGGTCAAGCCCTGTAGGGGCGTTTTACCATAGCGCAGGGTTTCAACCCTGCGGCTACTTTTACCATTCCTCATAACACCTTTGCGCCCTTAGCCTGCTTAAAATATCTTTGCGTGCTTTGCGCCTTACTCTGCGCCCTTTGCGTGAAATGCTGCTCAGCAACAATTATTGCCCGATATTTGATGTATTGATACTAAATTGCGTATTATGATGAAACGTATGCTGGCCATGGCGCTGATAGCCGGAAGCCTTACCGCTACAGCCCAGGATAATGTAAAGCTGCCCGCAGCCAAAAGCAAGACAGCTGCTGAACCGATCGACTACGAACATGTAGGTGCGCCCATGCCGCCCTTCTTCCTGGTAACGCTGGATACTATGCTGGACAATAAGCAGGAGCGCAAGGCCATGAAGAAGAACCCCGGCTACATGCGCTCTGCACAAAATACTAAGGTGTATAGCGAGGCGTATTTCAAGAGCAAAAGCAACTTGCTCGTGATGATGTTCAACCCAACCTGCGGCCACTGCGAAGACCAGACAGAAGTATTCAAGAAGAACATTGGCATGTTCAAAGACAGCAGGCTGATACTGATGGCCAACCAGCAGATGAAGCAATACCTGCCCAACTTTATAGCCAACCATGCTACCCGCGGCTTCAGCGAGAAGATGATAGTAGGGTATGATAGTACCGACTTTGTAAAAAAGGTGTTCCTGTACCAGGCGCTGCCACAGATAAACGTATACAATGCCGATCGTAAACTGATACGCACCTTCTCGGGCAACGTGTCTATTGATACACTGGCACAATATATCCGCTAATGATGCTCCGTAAGTTTTTATTTATTGCTGTTATGGCTGCAGGCATGTCAGCGTATGCACAACAGCAGGATCATACCCAGCCGGGCACACCTATGCCCGCTATGCGCCTGGGTACTGTAGATACACAGAGTGCCGACTTTTGCCGTAAGCACCCCGACCTGGTGACAGCCGCACATACCCGCATTTATACCGGAGATGATTTTATGAATAAGAGTCCGCTGCTGGTGATGATCTTTAACCCTAATTGCAGCCATTGCGAAGACCAGGCAGAGCGCATCATGAAGCGCATAGATATGTTCAGGAGGTCGAAGCTGGTAATGATAACAGATACTACTAACAATGTGTACCTGCCGCACTTCATACAGGCATTTGGATTGGATAAGCACAAAGACGTGGTAACAGTAGGGGCCGACCTGAATGGCTTTATCAAAGAAGCTTACCTGTACCAGGCGCTGCCGCAGATATGTATTTACGATAAAGACCGTAAGCTGGTGCGCAATTTTGCCGGCGGCGCAGCGATGGATAGCCTGGCGCAGTATATACGATAATGCACCTGCTCAACGGGTAATGATAAAAGAGGCTTTGGTTAACCCAAAGCCTCTTTACTTGTTACGTAGTGCCTTACTTTGCGCACATAATCAAAGTAGCCTGTTTGCAGGCGTATCATGAACAGTACCAGTATCAGTATGCCTACACCGCCCAATACATAGGTAAGCATCGGCTCATCGGCTACGTAATGTAGTACGGCCGATACGATGAACAGCACTGTGCAGGCTATCAGTATCAATATAGGCCCGCCCATATCCAGCTTGCGCATTTCCGACTTGATGGTGACCTTTGTTTTGCCGTTGTCGTCGGCCATACGAACTGATGTGATGGGCAACGTTTTGATGGATTCCTCTTGTTCGGCATGAGGCACGATCGCCAGTTCATCATCTTCTTCGTCTTCCATCACTTCGAAGTCGAGGTTGTGTATCTTAACGTGTTTGCCGATCAGGCGGCGTTTCAGGTCTTCCCTTGTTAAAGAGGATTGGTAAGAAAAGGAACGTGTAAAAAACATAAGCTAAAAATTTTTTACGGTTAAGAACTAATGATTAAGAACTAATTTGTATGAAAGTTAACTAATATTCTCAGAATATCAAATGTTAACGTTGTTAAATCTACTACCTCAAATTTCAGGCCAGATTTTCTGTAATCCCTTTACAGTATGGGGATTCAGCGTATCTGTCTATGTATCAAAAACTAAAGAATGATTGATTTATTGTGTGTAATGATTGTAAATAAAATATAAAAATTCGTTAATGCCTGTGCTGAAATTTTCGGGTGCTCACCGAAATATGTCAAAAAATTTCTACAAATATTTTTGATAAATAATTGGCGCAGTGACCGTTGCGATGACCGTTAGCACATAAAAAGACCGCTGCGCAAAATGCCAGCGGCCTGTACTTTTATCTTGACTCCAGCTCCTTGATTCCTGAACTTTGGAGTTTGAACTTTGGAGTTTGGAGTTTGGTTCTTGGTTCTTGGCACTTGGCACTTGGTTCTTGGTACTTGGAATTTTTATTTATTCCCTATCATGTTATAGTACTGCTGTACCATGTTCTTGTAGTAAGGTTTCAGCTGCGGCGGAACCGTCTTATAAGCGTCCAGCAATTGCTGCTGATCGGTGATGTACTTCTGTAGTTGTGGCGGCACAGGGCGGCTGATGTCTTTGGCCGTTTCCGAGTTGCGCTTGTCGTCCTGCTCCTGGTCGCGCACGGCCTTTTCCACTTCCAGCAGGCGGGTCAGTATCTCACGCTGGCGGGCCAGCATTTCGGCCGTCATGCGGTTGTTCACAATGTCCGTCTCGTTCTTGTCCATCTTCTGCTCCATCTCGCGCAGGGCGCGTGTGGCGCCATTCTGGCCCTTGCTGTTCAGCTGGTTGGCCAGCTCCTGTATCTTGCGGCGTATGGCTGCCTGCTGCTCTGCCAGGCGGGCCAGCTGTTCGGCATTGCCGTATTCACCATCGCTGCCTTCGCCGCTGCCATTGCCACCACCGCCGTTCTGGCCACCCTGGCCTGGCTGCTGGCCTTTACCGTCCTTACCTTCTTTGCCACCCTGGCCTTTATCGCCGGGCTTCTTGCCATCCTTGCCGTCTTTCCCGTCCTTGCCATCTTTGCCATCCTGGCCCGGCTTTTCGCCTTCGCCGGGTTTCTGTCCCGGCTTCTTACCCTGGCTCTTCTGCATTTGCTGCATGGCAGTGCCCAGGTCTTCCTGCTGGGTTATTATATCCTTCAACTGCTGACCGGGGCCCGGTTTAGGCTTCTTGCCGCCGGGCTTTTTGCAGCTGCCTGCGCTGCCGTCTTTATCGTCTTCGTTCTGCTGCTGCATCAGGTTGCTCAGCATCTCATTCAGCACCAGTGCCAGGTCGTTGGTCTTGGTCATTACATAGCCTTGGTAGGTAAGCGCCTGGCCTATGCTGCGGGCCTCCAGGGCATCTACCGTCAGCTGCATATTGTGCATCAGGTCGGTAGTACTTTTGTTGATGAGTGGCGGCAGTTTCTCGCTGCGCTTGCTAAGCGCAAAGAGGCTGTCGCGGATCATCATAGAGTTTTTGCGCAGGCGGTTCTGCTCTTCCTGGTTCACTACAAATGCCTGTGCGCTGGCAGGGGTGGTGCGCACCTTCTGCGTCAGCGCTTCCTGGTCAAAGCTCAGGCGTATGAGGTTGCTCAGCAACTGGCGCGTGGCGCGTATGTCCAGTTCTATCTGCTCGGGGTCCATGCCGGCAGCACCCTTGCGCAGGCTCTTGGCCATTTCCTCCATCTTGCTGGCGGCGTTCTTCTGGCTCTTGCTGGCCTTGTTGTTCTGCTTCTGGTCCAGCTCCTGCTCGCTCTGGTCCATATCCTTTTTGGCATCGTCGGCAGCGTTCTGGGCATCCTTCACCGCATCATCGGCCTTGGTCTTTTTGGCCAGGTCGTTTATCTGCTTCATGTCCTCCTTCACAGCCTTGTCCAGGTCTTTCTTTAGTTGCTCCTGTGCGGCTTTTAGTGCATCGGTCTCCTTCTTGGCGCTCTCCGTCTCTCCGCTCAATTTCCGCTCTTCCTTCGCCAGGCCGTCCATCTTATTGGCCAGGTCTTCCATCTTCATCTGCTGTTCCAGCTTGGCCATCAGCTCCTGCATGCGCTCCATATCCATTTTAAAGAGTTTGTTCTCTTCCTGCATCTGCTTCATGGCATCTACAGCATTCTCTTTATTGCGCTTCTCCAGCATTTCCTGCAGCTTCTTCAGCTGCTCGGCCAGCTCTTTGTTCAGCAAGTTGTCCATCTGCTTCTGCAGCTCTTCCTGCTTGTTGCGTATGTCCTGGCTATATTCTTTCTGCTGGCTCTGCTGTATCTGCTCGTCAAACTTCTGCTTGATGCTTTCCAGCTGGTCCTTCAGTTTCTCCTGCTTCTTTTGCATCTCCTGCAGACCCAGCTGCTGCTCCCAGTCCATCTTATCGCTCTGCAGCATCTTGCCCCTCATCTCCTGGAACTCCGTCTGCATCTGCTTGGTCTGCTGTGCGCTGTTGCTCAGGCCGCTGCTTATCTGCTTGGCATTCTCGTCTATGGCGCTGTCCAGCTGTTTGGCGTCAAATGCCTGGTAGCTCATCAGCTCGCTGCGACTGCTCTTGCTGCCATGCACACCGTCATTGTCCCACGCCTCTATGTAGTAGCTTACCTTCTGACCCTGTTGCAGGTTCAGGCTGGCTATATCGAAGTACTGCTCAAAGCTGGTGAGCGCACCACCAGTTACCTTTAGCGGCAGGCTCTTTTTGCTGATCACCTTCTTATCTGCGCTGATCTCGTAGTTGAACGTAGCCCTTACAATACCGTAGTCATCGCCCGCAGTACCGCTGATGAGTATCTGCTTGCCGGTAACGCTATCGCGCACCTGCTGCGTTTGTATCACGGGATATTGGTCGGGTATCACCTGCACGGTATACTTGTAGCTATCGGCCACGGCACCCTGGTTGTTGCGCAGCAGTATGGTGTAGCTGGTATCGTTCAGGAAACGGTATTTAAAATCGTAAGTGCCGCCATTGCTTTGCAGCGGGGCAGGGGGCGCATCGCCAAAGCGGATGCTGGCCACATCGGTATGCTCTGTTACAAACTGCCAGCTCAGCGTAGTGCCGGCGGGCACCGTCATATCGCCCAGGCTGTTGCGCACCTCGTTCTTCTTGCCCGTGTAGGCAGGGTAGTTCACCTGTATGCGGAACGATTTGAGCACAGGGCGCTGCACCACCTTTAGCACATACTCGGTGCTGTAAAAGCCCGCAGCGTATATGCGGAACTTGGTAGCGGCCGTAGGGTTGCGGAAGGTATACTGGAACTTATGCCCGTCGAGCGGCTGCATCAGCACACGATCATTGCCCAGGTCTATATACGCCTCTGCGGGCAGGGCGCTGCCAGTTGCCTCCACCTTCAGCGTAAAGTCGGTATTGCGGGTGGTTTGCAGGTCTTTATTCTGTATGGTAAAGTGGAACGGTGCCGGCTTCTCGAACGCCCGTGTAGGCTGCAGCAGCCTGGCGCCCCCCTCTGTAAATACACTTGGCGCAGCCACCAGCAGGAACACACCCACCAGCACCAGTGGTAGCAAAAACGGCAGGTACTTTTTATTCTTACTGATATCTATAGCCGATGCCATGGGCACCAGCTTTACCTGTGCAATCTTTTGGTTGATGCTCGCCTCTGCCAGCTCGCGGCTGCCTATGCTGTCGGCATTGCTTTTCAGCTGTAGTATGTTCAGCAGCTTATCGCTCACCTCGCTAAAATGCTCGCCGATGATCATCGCGGCCTGCTCATGACTGATGACCTTGCCCATGCGCGCCATCTTAGTAAGCGGAATAACCACCCACGCCACCAGCGCAGCACCGCCCGCCAGCACAAAGGCACTCATAATGCCCACCTTCAGCGCCACGGGCAGATACAGGAAATACTCGCCCACACTTACCAGCAGTACATAGGCCAGCAGGCAACTGAGGAACACCAGCGTACCCCGCACCACCTTATTGGCATAATACCGCCTTATAAACCCATCCAGGCTGTCTATCAGCCATTCATAATTGCTCATACTATCTATGCGCAATATAATTGATTATTTTGTGAGGGAGGTGTTAAAAGGGTGGGGGGGCGTTTTGTATTTTGATATGAACTAGTAGGGCGCGATTACAAATCGCGCCCTACTAGTTCATACTGTGCTACTTGGTTATATCAAAGTCTCCTTTTATGTAAAACACACTATCGTAAATGAAATGGCTATTGTAGTAACTATCCCTAAGTCCTACTGCCAGCTGAAAAGTGCCTTTCATATGGTTGCGGACACCCCTGGTAAATTCGGTGATATGTGCAAATGATGATGAGGTGTCGATGATATTATTAACGGTATCGGCACTGGTATAGCCCCAAAAGTAAAAGTTACCATAGGAACAGTTGCCTTCGCCACCCATTTTGTACATGCCTGTGTCTTCAGTTTCGTTTAATTTATTGGCATATATCTGTATCACATACCCGGTAAAAGTGGCTCTTTTGTCCGGTATGGTCAGTAAGAAACGTTTGGAAAATCGTAGGGTGTCATTGTAGTATGCATTACCCTGGTCTATTTTGGCTACTTTCAGCGAGTCGTGGTTAGAATAGGTATAGTTATAATCTACGCCACGGTAGTTGACATGGATAGTGCCTTTGCAAGTGTCGGTAACAGCTGTGGTTGCAGTGGTATTGCTTTTTTTGCAAGACGGCGCATACCACACAATAGACAGGACCGTCAGCAAGTATAAATATTTTTTCATTTTACAGGTTGGTTCTCGGTTAGTGATCTGGTTTATTGTTCTATGGTTGCCCGGAAGGTGCATTTTATTTGTTTTATGATAGTGTTACATTGTACGGTGCCTTCGAACGAGCCTTGCACATAGTCATTGCCTTCGTGTGTAAATATCACAGGTCCTGCAGGAAATGCATAATTATTAGCGTAGCCGTAGTATTGAGGTATTGACAAGGCGTTGGTGTTGGTGGAGTCTAGCCGAAAGCTGCCATCCGGCATTTTGTTCATCACTATGTTCATTGAACATGTAATGCTGCCTTGCAAGTCGTCTGCCAATACCTCAAGGTAGTAACTGCTGTTGGTCTGGTCGTATTTCGATATCTTTACATGTGTGTAGTACCCTCCGTTGGCTGCCTTTGTTTCGTGATACGTGGTTTTAGTATAATCCATTTCAACGGTTACACTGTCATTGGTGTAGGTGATGCCGTTGCCCGTACTTTTATGGCATGCGGAAAAAGTAACAACAAATGCAATTGCTAATAGCAGGTATTTAGTCATAGCCTATGGTACATTATAGTTTACGCAAATGTAAAGGTACGGCATTGAAAAGTCAATAGATTGTGTCTCCCGACTCCCGAAACACGCCCAACACCCCTACCTTTACCAACTTATGTTCTTCTCAAACAACATATATATCGGGCAGATCGTAGACCATGAGCCTGTCCGCAAAGGAGAACTGCGGTTTGCCAATGGCGTGCTGACGGTGAAGAAACGTTTCGGCAGGGTGGTGCTGGGGCCCACACTGGTCGAAGCGTCTCGCTTCGTCCTTAACAACAGCAAGCGTCCGCTTGCGAAAAACGACCCAACACCCATGCTGAGCGTAGTCTCCCGACTACGCTCTCCGCGGCCGGGCGTCTCCCGACTCCCGAAAACCAGCCCAACACCCCTAACTTTACCAACCTATGTTCTTCTCAAACAACATATATATCGGGCAGATCGTAGACCATGAGCCAGGCCGGAAAGGAGAACTGCGGTTGGCCAATGGCCAGCTAACGGTGAAGAAACGTTTCGGCAGGGTGGTGCTGGGGCTCGGCCAGCTACAAAGTATTATTGGCTACTCCGAGACCACACCCGGGCTGGAAGAGGTCTGCTGTGTAGATATGTTGTTCGATAATGGTACTGTTCTGTATCTCAATGCATCGCACCCCGGTCAGCAGCAATTCATCGATCTTATATTAACTACACACCTTGGGCTGCCGGCTATAAAGTGGTCCAGTGTTTTCTGTCCGTTCGGGTTCGATAAACAGGTGATATACGAGCAGCGTATTGTGTAAGATTCCGTGCCGTCCTGTAAGGACGGGCTATACCAGCGCAGGGTTTCAACCCTGCGGCTTAAGCGGCATATAGAAGATCCCTATACAAGCGCAGGGTTTCTTTCAGCCGCCGTAGCGTTACGCGATGGCGGCAACCCTGCGGCTACTCATACAAATTTGTTGATGGTTAACCCGTAACAAAGCACGTTTTTTAATGATGACTTAGAAGGGTTAACATCTCCTGTGCTAATATTTGTTTACATTTATGCTGAACGCACCACAGCAAGAAAATGACGATGACAGAGTTAAGGCCGCCTGCAAATGCGGTAAGTACGGCTACAGGGTTTACATGGCTGGATAGTAGTGGCATTATCATAGCCGTGGCCAACGAGCAGGAACTGCACACACTAAAGGATGCCGAGGAGAATACCCGCATCAATATCCAACTGGCCCAGGGTATACGTCGCCCGTTTCTTATCAACATGACAAAGTTGAAATCTATGAGCCGTGAGGCCAGGGCCTTCTATGCGGGTCCCGAGCCGGCCAAGGCATTGCTGGCCGTGGCCATACTTACTACTTCCAATATTGGTAACCTGGTGGCCAATTTCTTTCTGCGCCTCACAAGGCCCTCAGTGCCTACCAGGCTCTTTACCGATGCCGATGAAGCGATGGAATGGCTATCGCAATACCTTAATAATCTATAGTACCGCATGGGCGAAAAAGAAAAGTTCAGGCGACTGACCCAGGTGCTTACCGAGTTCGGCAAGGGGAATTTTGATGTGCGGGCCGATCTCGACAGCAGCGATGATGTATTCAACACCATGCTGGCCGGCCTCAATATGCTGGGCGAAGAGCTGCGGTTTTATAAAGAACAGCTGGAAGCCAAAGGCAGGTTGCTGCAGGATACTATAAAGAATATAGGGGAGATAGTCTATTCGCTGCAGTTGCCCGAAGGGCAGGGCATGGCAAGCTACGATTTTGTAAGCCCCCGGATATCCCAGCTGCTCGGCTATACCGAAGAGCAGGTAATGGCAGATGCTGGCATCTGGCGCAGGGCCATTCACCCCGACGATAAAGAAATATTCGATGCTGCCCATAGGCAGTTAAAAGATGGCCGGGAAGTGGTCTGCGAGTACCGCGTAAAAAAGCACAAAGACCCTGGCTACCTTTGGCTGGAAGATAGCATGTGGCCGCGCGCAGGCAAAAACGGCAGCATAACAGTGGCCTTTGGCTGTGCCAGGGATATAACCAAACAAAAAGCAGAAGCCACCGAGCGCGAGAAGCTGATACGGGAACTGGGCAATAAGTTCAATGAGCTGATGCAGTTCAGCTACATCGTGTCGCATAACCTGCGGTCGCCGGTGGCTACCATCCTGGCCTCTTGCGGACTGATGGATATGGAGCTTAACGCAGAGGAACAACAGGAAGCACGCGACTGCATACTGAAGGCCGCACAAAATATGGACGCGCTGCTGAAAGACCTCAATGTCATATTATCGGCCAAGTCGATGATCAATGAGCAATACGAGTCGTTCAGCGTCAATACGATGACCAGCGATATACTACAGGCGTTAGACAAAGAGATCACCAATGCCCGCACAACAATTCATACAGATATAACGCCAAGGGCAGAGTATGTGAACACAATAAAGGGATATGTGCAAAGCTGCCTGTACAACCTCATCAGCAATGCTATAAAGTACAGGCATCCCACCCGCCCGCTGGAGCTCAGCATCAAAATATGGCAAGAGTACCAGGCCGTATATTTCGAAGTAGCCGACAATGGTATAGGCATAGACCTGGAAAAACATGGAAATAAAATATTCGGCCTCTACCAGCGATTCAACGATCGCGTAGACGGCAAGGGCCTTGGCCTGCATATGACCAAGGTACAGGTAGAAGCCCTCGGCGGCACCATAACCGTAAAAAGCCAACCCGGCAAAGGCAGCACCTTCACCTTTACCATACGGCAATAATAACCACCACCCGCTAACAGCACAAAGAAAAGTAGTTGGGCGCGATTTGTAATCGCGTCCTCACGTGCAGGCGATCTCCCGATCGCCGAGGTCAAGAGTTACCGACACAAATCATATCACACAACAGTTAGGCTTTACAACAGACAGTTGGGCGCGATTTGTAATCGCGTCCAACTGTTTGTTTGGTTGTTCAATAAGAAAAAATAAATAGGTAAAGTTCGGCGGCATTTATAATGCCGTCGTTGGTGCAGGCGATCTCCCGATCGCCGAAATTAAGAGTTACCGCCCAACCGATTTTGGAAAGAAGGATCGGTCTGAAAGACCGAAAGATAATAGCCCGGGATGTAGTCCCGGGTATAAGATCAGTTAGGCTAAGCTCTGTAAGAGCGAAAGACACCAACAGTAACAGAGCCTACGCCCTTACCGCCTGCCCATGCACAAACTTCAGGCGCTGCGTATCGATCTTATTGGTATACATAGCATACTCCCGTTCTATAGTAAAATGGAAACGTATAGATATATTCGTATGTTCCGCTACATACTGCTCTATAAGAATATGCGCAGCCCTTATGCCGGGCGAGTGGTAGGCCGACGGGCTCACCAGTAAATGCACATGGTAAGTATTATCATCACTCACGGTCAGGTAGGCGGTAGATACCTGTATACCTGTTTTTATCTCTATAATGTCCAGCAACTGTTCCGATAGTTGGGTGGCTACGGCCAGCTCACCCCGCGGAGCTTTATCATTTTGCCTGGCTATCAGCGATCCACCATCCTGTTGTTCTATCAGCCAGCCCTTTGGCAATGTATTATTAGTAGAAAAGGGAGCATTCCCCACAAGATCATTCATATTCATTTTTCTTCACGTTTCGGTTTGCACAATTTCATAAACCCGCTATGTTTATGGCAATACCGTGCCGCAAATGCCCCGTAAGTGTGGCTTTTGCTAAGGCACTACGCGGCAACAGCTTACAATACTGGCAAAGCGCTATACATAACGCGCACGATACAGGCTGTGGATATTTATGTACAAATACACCCCTCAGCAGGCGTTTTGTGCCAAATGGCTACACCCCGAATGGACTGATCAAAATACACTTAAAACGAACCGGCTATACCCGAAAAAAGATTTGGAAACCGCTCCCCGCAAACCGTATCTTTGCTATGCAATAAACCCTTTTTAAAACACTAAACCCAAACAAAAAATGATGTCCTCCTTCTCCTTAGATACTGCAAAGCCTCGTCCGGAAAAATTGCACAAAATTGCAGATACTGCAAATAGAAAGAAAAACATCATATTATTAACCCCTTACAAAACAGCACTATAAGCCCCTGTATCTAAAGTAAAATTGCCGGCAACTATCATTTTTTTTTCATCGGCAGAAACTGCAAAACACAACCATCATTCATCGATATAAACAACAATTATGAAACTTAGTCACTACTTATTAGTAGCACCGCTATTGCTGGCCGCCTGCCACAAAGACACTACCTCACCCATTATAGATCCCGGCCCGGTACCTGTGCCGTACACCGATTCATTTTCGGGCACCTACAGCTATACCTGTCATATGGACAATTCGTCGTTCATGTTCGATACCACCTTTACCATGCCACTAAAGGTCTATGTGTATCACTATGTTACGGTCGATTCTATCCGCATTTACGATAGCCTCGGCGATCACGCCTACAGCTTTACGCCCACCCTGTTCGATAACGAGGTAGGGCATTACCAGGGCATATGGTCGGTAGCGGCCAAAGTATCCGATAGCGGCAGATATCGCTCAGGCAACTTTTACATCCGCATGTCTGGTGATAGTCTGTTGTATAGCAACGCACCATCCCTCATTCAGTACCGCGGCGGCGGCTCTGCTATAGATACGGTTACGGAAACTTTCAAGGGGAAGAGATAGTTATTGCAGCACAGTTTACCGGTTATGCACACCAAAAACTTCTATGCTCTTTATTCCCTGCTAAAACCTATTTTTGCACGCAATTTCTACCGTAACTGCAAATGGAAAACATAAATCTCACCGAAATGGCCACCCAGGTGCGCCGCGATATAGTTAGGATGGTACATAAAGTGCAGAGTGGTCACCCCGGTGGCTCTCTTGGCTGTACCGATTTTCTGACCGCTCTTTACTTCCGTATCATGGACCGCAAGCCGGGCTTCGATATGGATGGTATAGGTGAAGATCTGTTCTTCCTGTCCAATGGTCATATATCGCCGTTGTTCTATAGCGTGCTGGCGCGTAGTGGGTACTTCCCGGTAAGCGAGCTGGCTACGTTCCGCCACCTCAATAGCCGCCTGCAGGGCCATCCTGCCACACACGAGCATCTGCCGGGTGTGCGCATTGCCAGTGGTTCACTGGGGCAGGGGCTCAGCGTTGCTGCAGGTGCTGCACTGGCTAAAAAAATGAATAACGATAACCACATTGTGTATTCATTGCATGGCGATGGTGAGCTGCAGGAAGGACAGAACTGGGAAGCCATCATGTTTGCCGC
>CANGNA010000020.1 GCA_947455215.1 Chitinophagaceae bacterium | reverse complement strand
TGCCGGTAAGGCAATTATTTTATTTGTGCATTGAGCCATTGAGCAATTAAGCCATTCAATTAATGGTGCGCCCACTCAATGCTGTCCAGGTCCACACCTTCTTTATACATTTCCCACAGCGGACTCATTTCGCGCAGCTTCAATACTGTATCGGTAATGGCCTTTATGGTAAAATCTATCTGTTCTTCTGTTGTAAAACGACCCAGGCCAAAACGCAGCGAGCTGTGTGCCAGGTCATCGCCCAATCCCAGTGCCTTCAGCACGTACGATGGTTCCAGCGATGCTGATGTACAAGCCGATCCGCTCGACAGCGCTATATTCTTATTAAAGCCCATCATCAGGCCTTCACCTTCTACATACTTAAAAGAGATATTGCTGGTGTGTGGCAGGCGATGTTCGCGGTGGCCGTTCACATAAGCCTCTTCTATCTGCAGCAGGGCATTTTCCAGCCTGTCGCGCATAGCAGCCAGGCGCTTGCCTTCAGCTTCCATTTCGTTCATGCACAGTTCGCATGCCTTACCCAGGCCCACAATACCCGGCACGTTAAGCGTACCGCTGCGCATACCACGCTCGTGGCCGCCGCCGTCCATCTGTGCTGTTACCTTTACACGTGGGTTCTTACGGCGCACATACAGCGCACCTACACCCTTAGGGCCATACATCTTATGTCCGCTAAAGGCCATCAGGTCTATACCGTCAGCCAGCACGTCTACAGGTATCTTGCCTACGGCCTGTGTGCCATCGGTAAAGAACAGCACACCATGCTTGCGGGCAATAGCGCTTATCTCGCGCATTGGCTGCACCACACCCACTTCGTTATTACCATACATAATGGCAATAAGGATGGTCTTGTCGGTAATGGCCGTTTCAAGCGCTGCCAGGTCTACCAGGCCATCAGGCTGCACTTCCAGGTAAGTTACCTGGCCGCCCTGTTTTTCAATATGCTTGCAGGTATCCAGTACCGCTTTGTGCTCTGTAGTAAGGGTGATGATGTGGTTGCCCTTAGAAGCATACATCTCAAAAACACCCTTTATGGCCAGGTTGTCGGCCTCGGTAGCGCCCGATGTGAAGATGATCTCTTTAGGGTCGGCATTGATCAGCCTGGCCACCTGCTCACGCGCATAGTCAACCGCTTCTTCGGCTACCCAGCCAAAAGAGTGACTGCGGCTCGCCGCATTACCAAACTTCTCAACAAAATAGGGCAACATCGCTTCCAGCACCCTCGGATCCATCGGCGTCGTCGCGTTGTTATCCAGATATATAGGCAATTCTAATTCCATGATCTTAGTCAGTCAGATTTTCATACAAAAGTACATCAGAAAGTCCTACTTTAGCCCACTTATATTAAATTACCCCTTAATAAACCTATTAATAAAAACTATAGCAACATGCTGAAAATAGAACACCTCGGTATAGCCGTAAAAGATCTGGAAATATCTGTGCCCCTCTTCGAGCAATTGCTCAATACACCCTGCTATAAGACCGAAGAAGTGGCCAGCGAGGGCGTAAAAACAGCCTTCTTCAAAACCGGCGACTCCAAAATAGAACTGGTAGCCTCGAACAACGATACCAGCAGCATCGCCAAATACATCAGCAAAAAGGGCGAGGGCATCCACCATATAGCCTTCGAGGTAGAGAATATTGAAGCCGAAATGAAACGCCTCTCCGCCCTCGGCTTCGAGCTCATCCACGAAAAACCCTTCAAAGGCGCCGACAACAAAATGGTCTGCTTCCTGCACCCCAAAAGCACCAACAGCGTATTGGTGGAACTGTGTATGGAGATAAAGTAAATTATATCCATGCACACCTCTATCCCCTGTCTCAGTAATGCTAATTGAGCATCAGTTTGCTGATTGTTGGGCCTCGGTCTTTTACATACAAATGAACAAAGTAAAGACCTCTCTTCAACCCCGACAGATCTATAATATCCTGTTGTTTTGAGATCTCTTTTTGCAATATTTTCTTGCCGGTAATGTCATATACCTCAACTTTCTCAAGGTAATTTTGTCCTCCATTGACCGTTATTTCAGAAGTTGCAGGATTAGGATAAAAAGATACCTGGCTGGTTTTCGAAGCGTCCTTAATCCCCGTGGGGTGGCACCGCGTACAATTAGTATCAATGGTATACATCCACAAGTCACCGAATCTAGCAGTTGCGTCACTGTTTATTCCGCCGAAAAGCCATAAATGACCCGCATTGTCAACAAACGGAACAGCCCCGTCGCGCGATGAGGGGGTATTTGATACTCCCGGAGAACCCAGTGTTCCGTAAATACTGGTATCACGCAATGTTGTATCATTGTCTACCCACACCCACTCGTCATGCGACATATCATAGTATAACAGGTCGTTGAGGCTTGTATAAGGGCCATGACCTCCCATTAGCCATAAATTGTCGCAGCCATCCAACCAGCAGGCTCTTGTTTCTGCTCTGCCTTGCGGTCTCAGCGTATCATCTTCGTGATCGCACGGCATGGGGCCATAGTAGGGTATTAGGTCTGTAGTATCTCCATTTACCCATGTCCACATATTGCTTGCGATGCTGTACTTCCATAATATCATTCTGCCACCTTCAAGGTACCAAAGGTTATTGTCGTGATCTTTCCAACGGGTGTATGAAAAATAGTTATAACCTGGGGTGTTATTTGGGGCTGCTACTCCTTTTGTCCCATATATCGGTGCAGGATACAAAATTGTATCTCCTTTCATCCAGGTCCAGGAGTTTGTGGCAATCCTGTACTTCCACAGGCAGCCATTGTAATCAAGCAACCATAGGTCATTGTTCCCCGATGTCCAGGCAATCCCCATTTCATCAATTGCACCAGGCCTGTTGGAGGGGGCCTCCACACCCTTTGAACCATAATGGGGGGCGGCAATGCTATTGCCTGAATCTCCTTTCATCCATGTCCACATATTAGTGGCAATATTATAGCGCCAGAGGTCTGAATATGGAATAGCGGAGTTCATGTCGTAATAGCCTAACCCACCATATAACCAAAGATCTCCATTATGGTCAACCCACGAATAACTTGTCGTTCTTAACCCCGGTGAATTGACAGGAGAAGGAATACCCTGGATGCCATACACTGCCCTGTTATTGGGGGAATTGTGTCCCCGCACCCAGGTCCAGGTAGCCGTTACCGGATCATATTTCCACAAGTCATCACTGAATGCATTTATACGATTTCCACCATACAACCAGAAATTGCCATCGAGATCTGTCCATTCGCAGGCCTCGTAAAGACCTGGCGGTTGGTTCGCAGCATCTGCCACACCTTGTGTCCCAAAATTTCCGATATAATTCGAAGTGTCGCTGCCCTTTTCCCATGCCCACTGCCCGGGAGTTTGCGCATACATTTGGCTGAAAGGAAAAAAAATGGTTTGAATAACGAGAATAAATGATAACAGGATTACATGTTTGGAGTGTGTCATAGCAATGTGTTAAAGTAGTGATGTAAACACAAATATAGAATTTATTGTTTTTAAGGCGCTACTTTATAATATATGTTGCAAGTGTCAGGCATCGCACTAGTATAGATGAATAGAATATTTCGCCTTTTTTATCGCGAGATTTCAGCGCAGCGCTCTCGTGACCACTCAAGTAAACGAATCTCCTGATTCGCTGTATATCTCACCTCATTTTAGATTACCTATTTCCCAGTCCGGCGGCATTTGTAATACCATCACATATGTTGGCGACAACCCGCCCGGGTGCCCCAAAACTTTTTTAAAATCACACAAAAAGGCATCTCCCACCAGGTCAATCATTTACGTTCCGTTATCCACATTATCACTCAAAAATTCTGTTAATGATGCGTGGCGTTTTTGCCCGTTAGCAGATTAAATACCAATTTGCACCCGCATTGCCAAAACAATGCAACCCTACATATGAAAACAGAAACACAGGTCATCGGCTTGTACACATCGGCATTGCGCATTACCTATCTTACTATACCACAGAACTATTTACAATCGTTTGTCCTATACGCATCCGCCCTGCGCATGAATATGCTTACTGTAAGCGCAATACTATTGAGACCCAAAATCAAAGCGCTGAAAGCGCGAAAGACGATAGCCCGGGATGCAGTCCCGGGTAACCAACAAACCGGTAAGAGCTCTGTAAGTGCGAAAGATATCTTACGTTTAACGTCAATGTCCCGCAGGTGGCAACAGGTTTGTAGTTAGGCCCCAACACCCACCGCACAAAGCGCTGAAAGCGCGAAAGACGATAGCCCGGGATGCAGTCCCGGGTAACCAACAAACCAGTAAGAGCGCTGAAAGTGCGAAAGATACCCTACGTATAATGTCATTGCCCCGCAGGTGGCAACAGGTTTGTAGTTAAGCCCCAGCACCCACCGCACAAAGCGCTGAAAGCGCGAAAGACAATAGCCCGGGATGCAGTCCCGGGTAACCAACAAACCAGTAAGAGCGCTGAAAGTGCGAAAGATACACTACGTATAATGTCATTGCCCCGTAGGTGCCAACAGGTTTGTAGTTAAGCCCCAACACCCACTGCACAGCCTGCCGTAGGTACGCAACACACCGGCAGAAAAAAATGCCACTTTTGCGCAACCGGCAGAAATACTACAAATCCATATATAATTCACCGGCTTACAAACCAATCAATTAACCCCCGGCAGCTAAAGCAAAAACTGCCGCCAATGTTCAAAAAATTTTCATCGGCAGAAATGCAGTGTGCAACTCCCCTCTTGTAGGGCCTTTGCGCGCAGCCTAAAGAGGGGACGATATTCGACCAGCCGCAGGCGTGTTGTCGAATGTCGGGGGTGATTGGCGCTAAGCACCCTCCTTTAAAAGGCTTTATACCGCATCCTCACCAATATAAGGTCCTTCAATTTTGGCCCAAAGCGCAGTGCTGGCAGCCACCAATATAGCCAGCGCCACAAAGCAGGCCGCCAGGTAGGTCAGCGCCGTAGCGGGCATCATAATGACTGTCATGATGCTTATCGCCACAGCCGCTGCAAATATCATCAGCTGCATGGGCCTTTTATGCCGCAGGTACCGCTGCGGGTATTTTAAAAAACCACTGATCAATATGATACACAACAGGAAAACAACTATCCCCGATCCATATAGCGCCCTTGGCCACCAGGCATTACCGCCACCCTTCATCAGTAAGGGGAACGATGCGCCCGTCATGCCCAATGCGGCAATGGCCGGTATATATAAAGACGACATGGTGATGCCCGCTGCCAGGCCCTGCCTGCATTCCCGGTCGGCTATCAGGCCAAAGAACACCCACCACATACAAAATAAAATAAGTATGCCCAGCCC
Organism: Chitinophagaceae bacterium; assembly: GCA_947455215.1. GTDB lineage: Bacteria > Bacteroidota > Bacteroidia > Chitinophagales > Chitinophagaceae > Flavipsychrobacter. The sequence goes on along the minus strand of CANGNA010000020.1, from coordinate 60,951 downwards.
GAAGCATACCCACTGCCCGGCCATAATATCGCCAATATTGCTCATGCCATTGATGACGCCCAGTATGGCCTCGCCAAATACAATGATCACCATCAACCCCAGCCGCTCCGTCATGCTCAATGACAGGGTAAGCGAACCCACACTATCGCGCAGGCGCACGGCCGTAAGGAACGGAGGAAGAAAATTGAACACCAGTGCCGCCCAGAACAGCAACGTGGTAAAACCTGCAGGCAAAAATAAAGACCCCACTATGCAGCCCAGCGCTGCCAGGTAGCAAACAGAATAGGGCAAATTCAGCCGCCGGTGCTCCTTGTCGTATATGCCCACGCTCCACCACAGGTAGGTGATGAACAACTGCAGAAAGGCGATGCTTACCGTAGTGCGGAACAGGAATTTGTCGGGCGGGCTATCCAGCGCCACGGCCAGCGCAGCCACCGCTATCATCTGCCACAGTGTCATGAACCGTGTTCGTATTCCGGGCGATCCGTGCAGGTCATAATATTGGCTGCCGTTCAGCCAGCCCCAGAATATTAGCGCAAAAAGGTATATATATTCGCTAAGGCCGGTAAACGTGGGGTGCTGTACCAGCCGCTGTGTGGTCCGCGATATCACGATCACATACACCAGGTCGTAAAACAGCTCCAGCCAGCTGATCTTGCGCTCGGCAAGGCTGGTAGAGAATTTGCGGGGTGCTCCCCACCATATGCGGTTATGTAGCGGCATTTTCTTTTCAACAGTTTATACGCTGCCTGTGTCCTGCACTGACGTAAAGCATATACACCCAACCAAAAATATACTTAATTTGTTGCCCGCGGTATTTTACCAAACCGATAACAGCCGCCGTTTAGTTAATAAATGGCAAACCAATACCTTTGCTCACGCAATAACACACACTTATGGCACACGGAAATTACAAATTAGACACTAAACTGATACACGCCGGCGTAGAACCCGATCCTACTACAGGCGCTATCATGACCCCGATATACCAGACATCTACCTACGTGCAGGCTGCCCCCGGCGATCACAAAGGCTACGAGTACGCCCGTACTCAGAACCCAACACGTACGGTATTGCAGAACGCACTGGCTGCTATAGAGAATGGTACCCACGGCTTGTCGTTCGGCAGCGGTATGGCCGCCACCGATGCGGTAATGAAGCTGCTGGCACCCGGCGATGAGGTGATCGTATCTAACGACCTGTATGGTGGTACTTACCGTATCATGACCAAGGTGTTTGCCAATTACGGCATCAAGTTCCAGTTCATAGATATGCATGATGTACAGAACATTACAAAGTTCGTGACACCGGCTACTAAGATGATCTGGATAGAAACGCCTACCAATCCGCTGCTGAATGTAATTGATATAGAAGCCTGCGCACAGATAGCCAAGGCACATAATCTGCTGCTGGTAGCCGACAATACATTTGCATCGCCATACCTGCAGACACCGCTCGACCTGGGTGCTGATATCGTATTACACTCTGCTACCAAATACCTGGGTGGCCATAGCGATGTGGTGCATGGTGCACTGATAGTGAAAGATGCAGCGCTCGACGAGAAGCTGCGTTTTATACAGAACAGCTGTGGTGCAGTACCCGGCCCGCACGATTGCTGGCTGGTGCTCCGCGGTATCAAAACACTGCACGTGCGCATGCAGCGCCATTGCGAGAATGGTGCAGCCGTAGCGCAATACCTGCGCAACCATCCTAAGGTGGGCAAAGTGCTGTGGGTAGGTTTCGAAGATCATCCGAACCACCACATAGCTAAGAAGCAGATGCGCGGTTATGGCGGTATGATATCGTTCACGCTGAAGGATGACAATATAGATGCGGCAATGGCTGTACTGAGCAAAACAAAGCTGTTCTCCCTGGCCGAGTCGCTCGGTGGTGTGGAATCACTGATCGGTCACCCGGCTACCATGACGCACGGCTCTATTCCGCGCGAGCAGCGTATAGCCAACGGCCTGGCCGATTCTCTTATTCGCCTGAGCGTAGGTATAGAAGCTGTAGAAGATCTGATCGCCGACCTGGATCAGGCCATAGGATAATGGGATATGGCCGCTGCCGGCCGCATCCGTTTATGATAAACTTAAAAACCACAATACATGAATTTTAAGCTGAACAATATACCCGAGCGTACGGCAAAGCCACGTACCAATGGTATGACCATGGTAATGGATAAGGGCATGGGCCTGGTAGGTGTGCGCGACTTCCTGTCGGTAGCCGCTCCGTATGTAGATGTAGTGAAGCTGGGCTTTGGTACCAGTGTTGTTACCGCTAACCTGAAGGAGAAGATAGCCATATACCGCGAACACAACATACCTGTGTACCTGGGTGGTACGCTGTTCGAAGCCTTCCTGGTGCGCAACCAGTTTGATGACTATTTGGAGGTGATCAAAGACCTGGGCCTGACGCACGCCGAAGTATCGGATGGTTCCATCATCATACCGCACATAGAAAAGTGTGGCTATATAGAGAAGCTGGCCAAGCATGTAACAGTGTGGTCGGAAGTGGGCAGCAAGGACGCTACGCACATCATGGCACCATATAAATGGATAGAGCTGATGCGTGCCGAGCTGGAAGCAGGAGCATCTTACGTGATAGCAGAAGCCCGCGAAGCCGGTAACGTAGGCATATACCGCGGCAGCGGCGAGGTGCGCGAAGGCCTGGTGCAGGAGATACTCACCCAGATACCATCTGAAAAGATCATGTGGGAAGCACCCCAGAAAGCACAGCAGGTATACTTCCTGGAGCTGCTGGGCGCCAACGTGAACCTCGGCAACATAGCCCCCAACGAGGTGATACCACTGGAGGCCACCCGCGTAGGCCTGCGTGGCGATACCTTCCACCTGTTCCTGAACAAGTAAATAAAAGGCGATCGATATTGATATGGGCTACATCTTACAGGTGTGGCCCATATCAGTTATTGATGCGGAACACAATAGGCAGCAGGTACATAGTTCTTACCGGCTTGCCATTCACCTTGCCGGGGTGCCAGCGGGGCATGGCCTTTACTACCCGTAGTGCCTCTTCATCGCAGCCATAGCCTATGCCTTTTACCACTTTTACATGTGTTACTGTTCCTTCTTCGTCAACTAAAAAGCGCACTAATACTTTCCCTGTTACCTCATTTTCTCGTGCTACATCAGGATAGTATAAATGCTCATCGAGAAACTTGTTGAGTGCAGCAGTGCCACCTGCGTATTCCGGTTGCTGTTCCACATAGGTGTATACTTCCGGCGGTGCAGATATAGCAATAACACCCTTGCTGCGGGGGCGTGGTTTGGTATGCTTCTGTTGGGCGGTTGCAGGCATGGCCAATAGCAATGAGGAAGCACAAATTATAGCACGGACAATGTTCATCCCTTCCTCTTTTTGAATGGTTTAAAGAGGCGTTGCCAGAAAGTGGGTTTGGGTGCTACATCCATATACTGCATGGGGGCTATCCCTGTGTATGTTCTGTCTCTCAGCGCATCCCGCACTATAATATGTTCGGGCAAACGGGTAACAGGATACTGATAAAGGGTGAACTCTTTACCTGCAACGATATCAGCAAGTGTTATGATCTCCTCTATAACAGTGTACCTGTCTGAGGGCTGCCCGGAGCTTTCAACGAGCACAGTAGCTTTGCTAAAGCTGTCGGGCAATGTAAAAACAAAAGAGCCTTCTATGTTGGTGAACGTATCTATACCCAGCTCTCTGATCCAGATACGGGCACCTGCCACCGGCGTATTACTGCCGTAGTTGATGAGGCACCCTACTATGCGCTTGCCAGCCGGCTTAGCCTTTTGCTTAGTTCCTTGAACGTGAGTGTTAACGGGTTTCTTTTGTTGTGCTACTGCATTTGTTGCAGATTGCACTAACAGCAACATTGCGGCGACCCTCTTTACTGCCACAGAAATAAGCGATGGTCGCCTTCGTGTGTCTACCAATTCCCTGTTCAGCTGCGACGCACGGAAGTGGCCGCAAGGGGTGTCGTTCTTCGCTTTGCGGAAGATGTCTATTATCTCGCTATCACTCATCAACGTGAAATCCACAACCGTTTTGCTGCACATGGCACAGTGCCTGCCACCTTGTGCAGGTGTCATTGCATCCCAGCTTTCTTCGCAGGGGTTGGGTAGTGTTATGGCTATGGGGTGCTTCACTTCTTCTTGGGTTTGTATATACGTTTTACGTGCTTCTTTACCTTGTAGTAGCTCAGCTTTACATATAGCTTACTTGTATCGAATGCGTATATGGAAACAGGGTTTTGTGGTGGTACACCCTGGACAATATATCTTTGGTTGGGGTCGAAGTGATACACATTGTCTGTTGTAACGGTAAGCGCTATGATATGGGAAAATATATGCTTGAACTCTTTTTTGTTGCCGGCATATTCAGCAGTATTAACGTTTATCACATTGCAGGTATATCCAGGCGCTAATGTATCCACCGGATGGCATAACATAGTAGCGTTAGTGTTGTCCATCGATGCCGGGATGTATAGCGTAAAGCAGCCCATGCTATCGGTAGTTGCCTTATAGCCTGCTATACTTACCTGGTAGTTGGGTAAGGGTGTTTCGTTAGGTCCGTCAACAACGCGGCCGTTGATGCTGGTCATTACTGGATGGTCTTCTTTATCGTTGCTGTGCTGTATTGTTGCTGTTTTGGTTCGCGCTGCCTGTGCATGGACTGAAGCTGAGGCAGACTGCAACAGCAGTACCAGCGCAGCGGCCCTGCCGGCCACTCTTGCCCACCAAGATGGCTTACGTGCAGGTATCAGTTCCCTGTTGAGCTGAGTGGACAGGAACCGTCCGCACGGGGTATGCCCCTTAGCCTGGCGATATACATTGAGCACCTGCTCGTCGGTCATGGCAGTAAAGTCGATAACGGTTTGCTGGCACGCAGTACAATGCCTGCCCTGCCCTGAGGGGCGCATCCCATCCCATGGCTCATTACATGGGTTAGGTATCGTTATCTGTCTCGCTTGTGCCATCGGCTCAAAAAGGTACTTATTCAAATGTACACCTATATCTGTTAAACATGTCTTATTCCAGTTTGAAGGTGACCACCAGTGTGTATTTGCTGGTTACAGGCATATTGTTATAAGTAGCCGGTTGCCATAACGGTATGCGGTCAACAACCCGTTTGGCTTCTTCTTCGCAGCCGCCGCCAATGCTGCGTAGTATCTTCATGCCGGCAACTTTGCCATTTTCATCAATATCGAACCGGGTAACAACACGGCCTTGTATGTTGGCCTCTTTAGCTGCCTCGGGGTAGTTAAACGTTGTGTCTATGAAGCGCTTGAGGGCAGCTTTGCCGCCGGGGAATTCGGCGGGGCAGTATACGGCATACTTTGGGTCTGGCCGCACGGGTGCGTGCGGCTTGACCGGCTTCTTATGCTGTGCATGAGCTACAGAGGCAAGCAGCAAGGCAAATAGTAGTAACAGGCTATTTCTTATCATGATGCTTTTTTCTTTTAAAGGGTTTGGCAAAGAGGTCCCACACCTTCCACATGTTGATGACCGTGGGGTGTGAGGAATAAAGTGCGCCCTGTCCGGTAACAACAGTAGTGAATCCTCCATAAGAGTCAACCAGCGGCTTCTTATAGGTCTTTATCGTATGCTCGATAGTGCCGCCCATGTAACGATAGAGTATTACCTCCTCTTTTTGTGCACTATCTACAAGTACGTTCTTGTCTTCTATTATAAATGGGTCTTGATTACTGATGCCAGTATGCGATATCACTATGTAACTGCTACGTAGCGTGGGTTTTACATGAAATTCGAAGTAGCCATGAGCATCGGTCACAGTATCTGGCGATATGTAGCTTATCCCTAATTTTACACCGGCCACCGGTTCCTGTGAATAGCCATCGAGCACGCGCCCTTTTACCACTATAGTGCTATCGATTGGGGAGACCGGTGTAGCTGTTTGTTCTGTTTTGGTAGCCGTCTTTACCTGTGCTGTAGCAGCAGTGACCAGCGACTGGAATAATAGTAATGCTGCTGCTATCTTCTTCCGCGATAATAAAATGAGCGACTGATGCGCTGCAGGCTGCACCAGCGGCCTGTTCAGCTGCTGTGGCGTGAACATGCCGCACATAGGCTGGCCCTTTAGTGTGCCCAGTATGTTTAGTACCTCGGCATCAGACAGCCGGGAAAAGTCTATGACATCTACCTGGCACGATGTGCAGTACCTGCCGCGTTCTGTAGGGCTCATCGAGGCAAGATCCTCGTGGCAAGGGCTGTTGAGTTGTATATATGTAGAAGGGTCTCGCATACATAAATGCTTATGTATTAAAGACGAAATAGTATTGCCGTGGCTTGGGCAATGCACAAAAAAAATATCTGGGCTGTTGCCGGTTGTTACTTTACAGTATAGGGATACTGGAAAGAAAGGCTATCCAGTTTGATGTTATCGCCCACCGGGGTATGGCTGAAATGCATATTGCAATTGTGTTGCGGCTTAAAAGCATTGAAGGCCACAATAATGAACTCGGACTTTTGCGGGTCTATCCAGCCTACTACATTCAGGTATATGAGTGTTTTGCGATAGCTCAGTTTACGTTCTCCTTCCTCGCTGGTGAGCATCAGGATATTGAGGCCATTGATAGTTCGGGGTAACTGTATGCGGGGCATATCTACATTGCGGCCAATGAACAATGTGTCCGGCCGTGTAACGCCCGGCTTGTACATGGCATCTATATACTCGCTGATGGCGCGGGTATACAGCTGTTCTGCCTTTTTTATTGCAGACGACGATGTGTGCTTTGCCTGGCCATAAGTGCTGTATGTGGCTACGATGAGCAGTGCTGCAAGGCAGCAATAGAATATTGATCTCATTGGTTGATGTATTGTTGTATCATATATCGCCCCCTGTAGGTGCGCATTACATGGTCTATCTTGTAAGACCCCAAGCCCGCAATGTCTCTCAGGGACATATCGATGTGCTTGCCCAGAACATCGTAAGACAGGCCGTAGTACGATGATTTACCTGCGCTCACCCAGTATATCTTTTCATTCTCGATATCTACCCATGGATGGAAGCCATGCTTCTTGCTATAGATGCCCTCGTTGCTGAGCGTGAGCTGTGGCTCGGTGGACCGGAAGCGCTTTATCGCCATGGCGCCAAACAATGCCGAACACAAGAACATGATGATGCAGGGGTATAACCGTTGCCTGTCTATCATTATCAATCCTCCTGCCAGGCCGGCGAGTGAGCATAAGAGGAATGCCCATTTGTCGGCCTTGGGATAGCAGTATTCTGTATGGTCTGCTATAGACAGATCATCTTCAAATACCTCTGGTTCCAGGAAGCGTTGTTCCAGCTCCTGTAGTTGTTGTTTCTGCCGTGCCGACTTTATTTCTATCCGCCACAGGAAGCTGTCGTCTTTAGGGTAGACGCGTGCGAGTATAGCAGTACGTTTTAGCTCGTGCACGTTGGCTACATGAGTGAAGGCCCATATACGCCAGCGCGGCAGCATGAACATGCTATAGGCAAGTGGAATAACAATGCTCAGAATAAGGCCGCCGAAACCCAATACATTCAACCATTCCGATCCGTTGGGCATCAGGGTGACGCTAAGCCCTACCAGTATAATGCAGGCCATCATCATTACAACGGGAATGATGTGTAATTGCATCCTGCCTTTCTTTATGGCTTCATCTAAAGTTATAGTGCCCATGAGGTGTGTTCGTATAAAGTTAGGCTATCGTATAAATAAAAGGAGCTGTGAGCCACGGAATAATGTTATTTTCGATAATACAATTTATCCCTATTATGGAAGAACTAACAAATGGCATAGCCCTTAATTTCTGGTCGTTAAATAAGTACAAGGTGCTGGTAAGGGTGTGCATCATCGGTGCTATTGTGACAGTAGTGGCCCGCAGTGGCGGGCAGGTGAATGACGATGGCTTTTCGTGGTCGCTTTTTATGTCGTTCTTGTTACTTTACTGCCTGCTGTATTTCGTTGTCTCCATTATACCCTCGCTTAATGCTTTTAAGGTGATCAAAAGGCTGGCCAGCGATGAGTCTGAACTATCTATTATGTCGCTTATAGGTCCGGGTTATACCATTGAACCCTACCATGCTAAAAACTATTTTTTCCATACTACTATTTGCATGAAGGGAACGATAGCTGATTTGCCGTTTACCATAAGATATGAGGGTGCATCCAGATCGGCACCGCCAGAGCTTTGCCTTGATCTTACACCGCTTGCCAAAGAGAATTCTAAAAAGATATACCTGCAAGGGGTAACATTTCCGCTTACAAAATGGAGTAAGCAACTGACCACAGACATAAAGCCCGCTATTACTGCGCTGGTAGAAGAGACCAAGAGCAATGGGTATACATCGGGTATCGGCAGAAAGTTATCTACCAGGCATTTTGATGCGTATGAGTGATGGGAGGTATTTGCTACAGACTAACTAAAAAATATGAATCATATTATAGAGTATAGGAAACGCATTAGCCAGGAATTTGCAACGCTGGATTTTAAGAGAATAGACAGTGAGCGTTCTCACTCTCCATCAGGTAATTTTTGCGTTGATATAACTCAATACGTATTCTCATCCACACACAAGAACCTACACTACAGCACTGTTGTTATTAGTGAACTAAAAACTGAAGTTGCAATGTTCAGTTTTCTCGTAAATGACCATTGTTTTTATGAGTGGCTAGAGAAGGACAGTAAAGAGTTTTTAGTATGTGCAGAGGATGTATCAGGAGGGCAGACAATGATAAACCTTACAAATAAGATAATGGAAAGCTATTCCCCTGCTGAAAATGGTTTTATCTGGACAGATTTTAAGTTGTCTCCGGATGGTAACACGCTTGCAGTGCTTGGCTGTTATTGGGCCCGCCCTACAGTTTTAAAGTTATTCAATTTTTCGGAACCGCTTCTGTTACCCCTCAAAGAGCTAAACGAGATAGAGTTGTTGGGCAATGATGAGATCATTGTGGGTTGGATAGATAACAAAACCATAAAAATGAAAGGTGTAAAAAGAGAGCAAGTAGCTGAATATAGTGAAGGAGGCGGTTTTAGAATGAAAACGCTAAGTGAGACCCCAATAGAGCGGGAGATAAACATTGATGTTATATAGTGCGCAGACAGCATATCATTTAAACATCAAAATCAGGCACGGTTATAATTGTGGTGTACCTATGGCACACTGTCCAAAAAGGGTTTACGTGTGCTACAGACATTTTGCGCCTACGGCGCAATGACATGTGATGCAGTGTTGTGAAGTTTGATTGGTATAAGAAGGGTGATGCTTACACTGCTTATCTTTGTTGCCTAAACTTACCATGAAATGAAGTTCACTAAGCTGGTGCCGAATATTTTTTATGCGGACATTAATATGGGGCTAAGGCTCTTTGTTGACTGCCTGGAGTTTAAAATAGGGCATGATGAGCTAACTGCCGCACAGCCATTTTGTGCTCTGGATAAAGATGGGTTGGGCCTATTGCTGTTCCAGGATGCTGAGTTTGCTGCGAAGGACAGACCAGAACTGCGGCTGCTGACCAACGATATTGATGAAGTATACCGGAAGGTGGCAGCAACGCATCCGCAATACTTACACCCTAACCTGAACAAGGTTACGCTACGGCCATGGGGTGCCCGTGAATTTGCGTTAAAAGATGAATCGGACGTGTGTGTTATTATTCAGCAATGGTAAGCTGCTGCATAGAGAGGCACTACATTATATCGTTGGCAGCAATAAACAAAAGCGTATGGCGTACGATGAACAATTAAGCGACAGGATAAGGGAAGCGATGGCGGCCCTGCCGAACCTGGAGGAGAAGTACATGTTTGGTGGTATATGCTACATGCTGAATGGTAAGATGTGTGTAGGGGTAGTGCAGGACGAGATGATGTGCCGCATTGGACCCGACGCTTACGAGGAAGCACTACACCGCACGGGCTGCCGGGAAATGGTGTTTACCGGTAAGCCAATGAAAGGCTATGTATACGTGAGCGCGGATGGCATGAAAACCAAGAAAGACTTTGACCATTGGATAGACCTATGTGTGGCCTATAATAAGACAGCCAAGGCGGCCAAAAAGAAGAAGTGATGTTGTTCATGTTTTTATTACTGGTTCCTCGGCGGTGCGCCGGGCTGGGCGGAACGACGCGGCAAGGACGAAAGCGGGAACAACTAGCAACAACTGGCAAGTTTAGAGCCAGTGTGAGCGGAGGGAAAAAGAAAAACGGAGCCGAAAAGGCATCCGTTTTTCTTTTTGTCGGGAAGACAGGATTCGAACCTGCGACCCCATGACCCCCAGCCATGTGCGCTACCGGGCTGCGCTACTTCCCGAATCCGGTATTTGAGGGCTGCAAATATAATTCAGTTTTAGCTGTGCAACAACACTGTAAGCAAGTCTCTACTTACGACTTACTACTTATGACTTACGACTATCTTAAGACAAGTCTGCTGCGATCAGCCTTAAAAACTCTGAGCGGGTCTCATTTTTAAGGAACTGGCCGCTGAAGGCTGATGTGGTGGTGGCGCTGTTCTGCTTCTGCACGCCGCGCATCATCATGCACAGGTGCTGGGCCTCTATCACCACGCCTACGCCCAGGGGCTGCAGGGTGTCTTGTATGGCATCCAGTATCTCGTGCGTCATGCGCTCCTGCACCTGCAGGCGGCGGGCAAACACATCTACCACGCGGGCCAGCTTGCTGAGGCCGGTTATGTGTCCGTTGGGTATGTAGGCAATATGCGCCTTGCCGAAGAAGGGCAGCAGGTGATGCTCGCACATAGAGTACAGCTCTATGTTCTTCACCAGCACCATCTCGCTATACGACTCTTCGAACTTGGCAGAGTTGAGTATCTCCCGGGCATCCAGCTTATAGCCCTGTGTAAGGAACTGCATGGCCTTGGCCATACGCTCGGGGGTCTTCAGCAGGCCGTCGCGCGCAGGGTCTTCACCTATGGCTTCTATTATGCCGCGGTAGCTGCCTTTCAGCTGCTCCATTACCTGCGGGTTATACTCTTCAATTTTTTTGTAGCTCATGTAATAAGTCAAAAGTCAAAAGTGAGAACCAAAAAGTGTGGTATGTGGTACAGCCTACTTGCCACCGTAATATTCTACGTATATGCTCCTGGTCTCTATCAGTTTTACGCAGTGCAGTTTCACAGTGTCGCTTTCTATGTGTGGTGCCAGTTCGTTCCATATACCTATGGTCAGGTTTTCGGCGCTGGTAAACTTAGCTTTCATAAAATCTACATCCATGTTCAGGTTGCAGTGGTCTACCTTTTCTATGATCACATTTTTGATCACATCGCCCAGTGTTTTAGCGTTATATACAAAGCCGGTCTCGGGGTGTGGTTCACCCTTCAGGGTAACATGCAATTCGTAGTTGTGGCCATGCCAGTTGGCATTGGCGCATTTGCCAAAAACTTCTTTGTTCTTCTCTGCGCTCCAATTCTCGTTATACAATTTGTGGGCTGCATTAAAATGCTCTACACGCGTCAGATATATCATTTCTTTAATTTGGTGCAAAGTTATGCTTACAATATGGTTTAGCAAAAAATGAGGTTGGTCAGGTGGGTTGCACGCATTTTCACGTAAAGAGCGCAAAGAAGTTTCGCAAAGGGCCGCAAAGGTGGTTGTGAGCAGGCAGAGGGCGCAAAGGGAGGGACTTTAGAGTATGGTGGGGTGGTTCCACGCATCGGGCAGTTTCACGCAGAGGGCGGAAAGGGTTTTTACGATACAGGAAAAATGAGGTTCTTTGCAGTATGAAACTGCTTTTAGTATCGGCTACAGATGGCGAGGTGTCTATTGTTAGGAAGTACATTGCCGATGGTGGCCCAACGGTATGCGAGGTGCATATGCTGACCACAGGGGTAGGCCCTATAGCCACCGCCTTCGCGCTTACCAAAGAGCTAAGCGCCAATCAGTACGACCTTCTATTGCAGGCCGGTGTAGGGGGCAGTTTCGATAAAAGCATACCGCTGGGCAGCCTGGTGAGAATAAGTGCAGAGCGATACGGAGACCTGGGTGCAGAGGATCATGATGACTATTTAGACATCTTCGGCATGGGGTTGATAGCTGCCGATGAGCATCCGCACAGTGGCGGATGGCTGGTAGCACCGGCATCGGCATGGGCAGATAAGATAACCCTGCCTGCGGCTACGGGACTTACGGTGAGCACTGTGAGTGGCAGCGAACGCACCATAGCCATGCGCATGCGGCAATATGGTTGCCAGGTGGAAAGTATGGAGGGCGCCGCACTGCACTACACGTGCCTGCAGCTGGGTGTGCCTTTTGTGCAGGTAAGAGCCATATCGAACTACGTGATACCCCGCGATAAAAGCCAATGGCAGATGAAGGAGGCTATTATAAACCTGAACAATTGGCTGATATCTTTCCTGTCAGAATAAGATAGCCCGTTACTAAAAGCGGTATGCAATAATAAGGCCCAGTAATAATGATGGATAAACCCTATGGCCAGTGGCTGTGTTGGGGTAGAATGTGAGATCTCCGGTCCAGTCATGATAGTCATAGGCTTGCTCACCTCCGCCAAGATCTGATGATGAATTGAAGACCCTTATCCCCACTCCCGTGTACCAATCAAGCAACAAATGCGTTTTGCCTATTGGTGTTTGTTCTCCATAACTGATAGAAAATGAGTTGCTGTATTGGTGCATGCGAAACGGCCGGAATACATGACTGCTGTTGACTGCAATACTGTCGGTAAACGTGTAAGCCTGATCTTTATAAGCATACCAGAACTGAAAGTATCTCGCCTTTATATCAGATATTTCCGGATGCCTTGTTATAAACCATTTGATACCCGGAATGACCGCATGGCCAACAACCGAAGTTTTAGCCAACCATTTTGAATTGGACGAAAAATGGAGATACTCTTTACCATCTATAAACAATGCGATCCGATCTGTGAGCTTATACTCCAGGCCTGCCCTTAGCGACGGTCCGTCATTGATATCTATCAATGCACAGGGTGACAACCTGATGGAAAGTTGTTTGTGATAAGACGTGTCGGGCTGTGCAAAAGCAGGAGATCCGGCCAGGGCACTAAGTAAGAGAATGATATATAAACGGGAGGTTACAAGCATGTTCAGGGTATAAATTTACCAAATGAACACATAAATGATAAAAGATGCGGTTTGCTTAATTTTACCGCTTTATGGAACTTACATTAGGCTTTAGCCCCTGCCCCAACGATACTTTTATCTTCGATGCCATGGTGAATGGCAAGATAGATACTCACGGACTCACCTTTAAGTATGTGATGGAAGACGTGGGCACGCTGAATGCGTGGGCAGCGCAGGGCAAGCTGGACATCACCAAACTGAGCTACAGCACCTTTCTGCATACGGTGAACGAATATGCCCTGCTGCATAGCGGCAGTGCGCTGGGCGAGGGCGTAGGGCCGCTGCTGGTATCGGCAAAGCCACTGAGCCTGGACAATATCAATAACTTCAAAATAGCCATACCCGGCTTTAATACTACTGCCAACCTGCTGCTGACGCTGGCATACCCACAGGCTACCAACAAAACGGAAATGCTGTTCAGCGATATAGAACAGGCAGTGCTGGACGGCAGGTTTGATGCCGGCCTGATCATACATGAGGGCCGCTTTACTTACCAGGCCAAGGGGCTGACCAAGCTGATGGATATGGGCGACTGGTGGGAGCAAACCACCAGGGCGGCTATTCCGCTGGGTGGTATAGTGGTGCGCCGTAAGTTTGATACAAAGCTGGCCGCTACTATTGATAAAGTCATCAAAGAAAGTATAGCCTATTCGTGGCGCAACTACCCTGAACTTGCGCAGTTTGTGAAAGACAACGCGCAGGAGATGGAAGAGGACGTGATGCGCCAACACATCAACCTGTATGTGAACCATTATTCTGACGATCTGGGTGAGGTGGGCCGCAATGCCATCACTACTTTGTTCGACAAGGCTAAGGCTGCGGGACTGATAAAAGGTGAGTTGCCGGCATCGGTATTTTACTGATAGTAGTTTTGCCCTGCAAGTATTAGATTATGTTAAATAATTCAATACGCTTATTTTTGCAGCCAAATCTCAATAAATGAAAAGACTGGGCCTATTACTATTAGCCTTTATGTGCTTTGCCTGCGCGTATGCGGGAGCTCCCAAAATTGAAAAGAGTGAAAGCTTTGAAGTGCCGGCCATGGGCTGGAGCAAAGTGTTACTGCTCAAGAACGGTAACACAGCCTACTTCCACTTTACCAAGAAAGATGGTATTGAAGTAAAGATATTCGACCGTAGCAGGAAGATGATCGCCAACCAGACCGTGACCAGCGAGCTGTGGAACCCAAAGAGGCTTATCTCGTCGGTAGTGGAAGGACTGTACGAGATCAATGGCGAGCCTGTATTGTTCCTGGCACAGTTCGATGGCCGCGAACCAACGCTCTACCGCCTGCGTTTCGATCCATTTACAGGCAATATGGTAAAGGAGGAGCAGATAGGTACAATGCCTAAGATAAAGGCGTTTGATGTGGCATCTGCTGATAAGTTCTATATAGAGAAGGACCCTAATTCTGATTGCTATGTGGTTATCTACTTTAACGCGTATGGGCGTGGCACAGAGGACAGGATAAAAGTGGTGCACTATAATGGTGCACACAAAGCCATCAATGTAGGTTACTACGAGCTGGCCGATGAGACACTGAACTACCTGAATTATATAGGTGCCGTGGTAGACGGCGATAAGCGCGTATTCATCAGCACTTATGCGGCATCTAACCTGAAAGGCGAGAACGGCCATGTGTTCATCTCCAGGCTGAACAGCACAGACTCCACTTTTTTCAGCAAGCCGCTCGATTTTACAGAAGACTTCAGGGATACCAAGTCGGTAATGTACTACAATCGCAAAAGCAATACCATACAGCTGCTGGCGCTGGCTTATACCAAGAGCAGGGGTGGCGCCGGTTACTACCTGTCGTTCATGAGCTATATAGATCCAGAGTCGATGGGATTAAAGAGTGTAAAACTGCTATCTGGCGAAAAGACGAACGAATACGTGCACAATGTGCTGCAGCTGGATAAGAACTACCAGGGCATGCCGCAGAACATGATAGTGAACAAAGACAATAGTACTACAGTACTATCGGAAGAAATGATACAGCAGACCACCGTGAACCAGTACGGTGCTGTAATATCGGCCAGTACAGTGCTGGGTGGTATAGGCATATCTGAACTGAACGAGGATGGCACGGAAAGAAGTGGCTATGTGCTGATGAAGAACCAGCTTGCAGGTGGCATCATCAACCCGCTGTACATGTCATCGAGGAAGAAAGGAAAATGGATGTCTTTGATAGGGTACAGCGATTACAACAGCTATATCTCTTACGACTACATTGGCACAGACAATAACAGGTACATCATTTTCAACGACAACACAAAGAACTTCGGTAAAGATGAGGACGACCGCAGGCGTGCGCTTGTGAACAATCCGAATAAGCTCAATACCGTTTGCTATCAGCTAAAGGGTAACGAGGTGAACAAGTTCTACCTGTTTGGCGCAACAGAAGAGAAAGACCAGTCTAACACCTGCTATATAGATGCATCGGACTACATGCCGGCGAACAATACCTATGCCACGCTGCTGATAGAGCGCGATGGCCACGAACGCCAGGTGCGTATGGCCTGGATAACATTTGAATAGAGCCACACTTTTACATTCACATTCATACAAAGCAAATGAAAGTACTTAACACCCTTTTGCTCAGCGTCGCATTATTGGCTGCGGGCACTACACAAGCCCAGACCGATAAGGACGAACTGGAACATGCATGGAATGCCATACACGTGGTAAAAAGCTGCGATGACGCGTTGCATTTCCTTAGCAATGTATCGGCCGATGGTAAGACAACGGCCCCTTACTTTATGAACATGGCCAATGCGCACGACTGTAAGTCGAATTACGAGCAGGCATTGTACTACTATAACAAATACCTGGAACTGCAACCCAAGAACGACTCTGTACGTAAGCGCGTTGCAGAGCTGAGCGATGGCAAACTACAGGCCCAGAAGGCCGCTAACGAAGAGCGGGTGGCACGCGAGGTGTACGGTAATGCTGCACAAACAAAAAAGGTGCGGAAGAAGCACGACCTGCTGACACACTATTTTTGTATCGGGGGGACCTATTCACTGCCCGCGGGCGGTAACGATCGTCCTTACAATACTGGTGCCGGCATCAATTTTGGCTTAGGATATCCTATTGCAGATAAGCGCCTGGTACTGGATTTTGCTTCTAACACAGATTTTGTTTTCGGGCAGAACATGAGCTGGTGGATGCGTGCCTATAACAGGGGCGCATCGCTAGTATCGGCTGCAGGCTTTGGCGTAACACAGGATATAGAAGCCTGTGTAATGGCTACCATACTCAACCACAAAAAGGTAGCCTGGATAGCAGGCCCTATGGTAGGTACTAAATACGTATACACGCCAGACCCGATATACAACAGCAGCGATGATAACATCTCTCTGAAAGGCGGATCTGTGTTTGGGCTATGTTATGGTGCTAAAACATCTGTACTGCTAAAAGATCATGGGTTGTTCTTTGTAGAATATTCAGGTATGCCGGTCAATAAGTTCACTACATCCAACAACAGGACGGGGGTTAATGCTAATCATAGCATGTTACGTATAGGTGTGACCCTGAGGGCAGACATTTATTAGCACCTTTAAATAATTGTTGAAGAAGCGATGCTCTCCGATGGGTATCGCTTTTTTAATGTACCACCACCAGGCGCAGCGTGTACATCTCGTGGCCCGGTACGCTGATCATGCACATATAAACACCTGCGGGCAGGTCGGCAACAGAAAACGGCGTTAGCTGCTGTGTAAGCGGGTAATTGCGCACCAGCTTGCCGGCAATGTCGTGCAGGGCCATATTGCCGCCGGCACGCAGATCGCCGGTATAGCTCAGTATGCAGTCGTAACGTGCAGGGTCGGGGTAGATAATGATCTGCGGCACATCAGGATAAACAGGGGGCGGACCTTCTACGCACGATGTTCTGGGCCTGTATTTGGCAATAAACATATTGTTCTGCTGGTCGTCGTACAGGTGCAGTGTATCGGGCCCTATTACAAACGGGTCTGTAGCGCGGAAGTCTGATACGGTTATCAGTGCACCCCTGGTGTCGGTTGCCAGGCCGCTATTGGCCAGGCCTGTATTGTAACCTCCTGAAGATATCAGTTCAACATGATCGAACAGGCTATCGTTGGCATTGAATCCTGCCAGCATTACCGGCTCTACGCTGCCGGCAGGTGGATATACAGTTGTGGCTGCATCTAACTTTATGCCCTTAGCTACCTCCATGTTCACACATACCCATACGTTGTTGCACGGGTCTGTAGCCAGGCTGGCCACTGCGCAGCAATGCGTCATAGGCTGTTGCGGATACATGATGTGTGGGGTATGCATAGTACCAGTAGAATCGAACTTTGTTACAAAAAAGCCGCCATTGGCGTTGTAGATATTGTAGGTGTCGAAAGACAAAGAATCTTTGAAGCCTCCGCCGATGTATACGTTGCCCTTTCGATCCGGGGCAGCACACTTGGCGGTGCCCTTACCGCCGGTGCTGTTAGCCCATTGGATATTGCCCGATGCATCGAAGCAGGCCACATAGCCTTTTTGAGTGCCGTTGAACAACCTGTAACTATCGAAATTGATAAAGCCTGACTTGAAATACCCGGTAAGGAACATCCTTGTGCCATTTCCTGCAACATCCAGCACATAGTCGTCTTTTAGTCCTCCATAAGATTTGGCCCAAAGCAGGCTGCCGGCAGTATTGTACTTAGCTACAAAGATATCGTTGGTGCTATCTGTGGCAGCGTTGATGAGTGTGTGGCTCCCAACATGGAACGTATCCTTGTTGAAGGTGGCTGCCACATATACATCGCCGGCCTCGTCGGCTGCTATGCCGCCGGGCTTCAGGTAGTCGCCATCGGGGTGAAAATTATCGTCGTTACTTACCGCCCAAAGCAGGTCGCCTATGTCGCTGTACTTAAGCAGGAAGTAGCAGGCATTACCCGGCAGGTTGGCCGCACTGTAGTAGGGGTTTATCAACACCTGGTCTTCGAACCGTATACTGTCTGTAACAAAGTAGCCAAACACATACAGGTTGCCCTTATGGTCTGTGGTGATGGATATGGGGCGAGAGCTGCCGTGTCGTCCCGCGCGTGTCCACAGCAGGTTGCCTGCGCTGTCGTACTTGGCCACTACCAGCTGCACGTTGTTGGCCGGGTTTATCGGGTTGGTAAAGGTGGTGCTGCCTATGCAGATACTGTCGCCATAGTAAAAGCCGGCCATGAACAGGTTGTCCGACAGGTCGCTTGTGGTAAGCCATCCTTCGCTGCCACCAAGGTAGGAGCTGCAGGTGCCGCTATGCGCCCATTGCCAATACTGCGCATGGGCACGGGGCACAAAGGCGCAGCAACATAGCAATACAATAAGCAAGCGGTTTTTCATATCACATCGTGCACAGCAGCGTTAGCAAATAAAACTAAACGGGCATCAATATGCCATTTTAATTTTCCTTCAGCACATACAGCTCGGGTATGTTACGGCCCAGGCCATCGTAATCCATGCCGTAGCCCAGCACAAATTTGTTCTCTATTTCAAACGCGCAATAGTCAGCTTTCACATCATATTTCAGCGCACTTGGCTTAGAGAGGAACGTAGCTATTTTTACTGATGCGGGCTGGCGGTTGTATATCTCCGGCATAAAGGCATGCAGGGTTTTACCGGTATCAATAATGTCTTCAACTATGATCACGTGCCTGCCATTCAGGTTTTCCTCCATACCAATAGCGGTCACTACATTGCCGGTAGAGGTGGTGCCTTTATAAGATGCCAGCTTTATGAAAGATATCTCAGCTTCTATCGTCAGCTTACGGAAGAGGTCGGCAGCAAACATGAAAGAGCCGTTGAGCACACCTATCACCAGCGGGCGCTTGCCTGCATAGTCGGCGTTTATGGTAGCCGCCATTTCGCCCACGCGCTCATCTATCTTATCAGCAGTAATGAAAGGGGTAAACGTTTTGTCTATTACGTGTATATCCATGTTGCTATTTTATGCGCAGTTTTTTGCCTGCCCTTATCTGGGTAGCCTTTATGTGGTTCAACTGCATTAATTTTTTAACTGTGGTATTGTGCCTGTTGGCAATGCCGCCAAGTGTTTCGCCTTCTTTTATTGTATAATAATTAGGCCCTTTCTTTTTGTCATCTTCATCGTCCTCCTCCTCTTCGTCATCACTGGCTTTTTTCTTCTTAGGCTTTACCGTTGTGTGCTGCGGTGGAGTAATAGCAGCAGGCTTTACGGTTTTCGCAGGCTGTGTGGCTGCCAGTTTGGTGTCATCCGTATATACTACCTTGTCCAGCTCGGCTTTAAGTGCGGCCAGCTCGTCAGCGGTATCTACTTTTTGCTCTTTAGCTACCTCTTGCAGGCGTGCTGTGTCCCTGGCCGCCGGGTTGTTTGGAGGAGTTGTTGCCGTAGTGGTTGTTGTTACTTCGGTGGTTGGAGTCACTTTTTCGAACGGAGTAGCTGTGGCTACCTTTTCTGCAGGTGCCTGTACGGTCTCTACATAAGGCTTAGGTTTTTCAGCAGTTACAGTATCTACACGTTTTTCCGGTGCAGGCTTAGTGTGGTTGATGACCACCATGTCTGAGGGTGGTGTGCTCTTACCCAGCATCACCGTCATATTGCTGCCAGCTGGTACAGCTGCCGCGGCACGAAGGGCTGGCTTCTTAAATACGCCGCTCTGTAACTCCAGTATTACGCCAACTGCGGGCTCATCACCAATATCCATCATGTTCAGGGCCAGCAGGCGTTTCAGCTGCATGCCTTCCATCTGCGATATCATATACATGCTCTCGCCTTCGCGTACAGTATGGCGTGCATGAGTGCCTGATGTCAGTTTCTTCTCCAGGTATATTGGCATATTGGCCTCCAATGGCCCGTCTGGCAGGTCGTTTATTTCCAGCAGGTGCGGATACCGGATATTGTATTTCACTGCATATTGCAGCAATACATCTCCCTTGTAGGCGTAAAATGCTTTTAGGCCATTTACAATAATGATCTTGCCACTGTCATACTTGGTGTCCAGCGATGGTTGTGCTACCTGTTGTACAGCCTGCGGGGTTACTTTTGTCTCTGGCGAATCAACTGCTTCTGCTCCCGGCTTTGCCTGTAGTGGCAATGGCCCATCGGTAACTATAATGTTGTGTTTGCTTTCTGTTTTGGGTGCCTGTGCTACCGGTATATCCTTTACCGGCTCTTTGGTTACGGTAACAGGTGCGGGAGTAGCAGCTACTGGTGGGGTAGTTACTATTGGCGTCGCTTCTTTGACTGATTCTACTGCTTTTTGTGGTGCAGGTACAGCTACTTCAGCGGTATAAGCAGGCTTTGGCGGCGGCGGAGTGCCACCCTTGCCGGATGGGAAAGGAGTGGTAATGAGTATCTGATCGGTTGATGCTGCTGTACTTGTTGTTGTGGTAGCAGATTGTTTGTTCTCTTTTGCAGGGGGGGCTACAGGCTTCAGTCCCGGCTTTACAGGCAGCAGAGAAGAATCCATGGCCGCATAAGTATACTGCTGCAGCTTAAAGTCTTCTATCAGTTTTATCAGGCGCTGCGCATATTGCGGGTTGGTAGCATAGCCACATTTCTTCAGGCATACTGCCCACGATGCATAGTCGGTTTGAGACAGCGTGAACAATGGCGCATAGCGCGGGTTGCGCTTCAGGTAGTCGGAATGGTCTTTGTAAGAGTCTTCGGCACAGCGGTACATTTTGAAGCACTCTTTGGGTGCGTCATCATCGTGGAAGAATTTTTCCCCGGCATAGTCTGCCTTGCATTTGATGCCAAAATGGTTGTTGGCAGAGCAGGCCAGCTCGCTTTTTCCGGCCTCAGTTTCCAATACTCCCTGGGCCAGTGTTACAGCGGCCGGTATGCCGGAGCGCATCTGCTCATCTATGGCAAGGGAGTAATATTTGTCAATATATCGTTGGGCCCTCACGCTGAAGCTGTCCTGGGCACTTGCTTTTACTGATGAACACAGTAAAAAAACGGATGCACAGAATAGTAAAACTTTATTCATCGGACACTATTTATATTGAAAGTAAATTATTTATTATGGGAATGCTGCAAAAATACGTTTATGCCGCCTAACCTCAAACTGGAAGCATATTTAATAGATTGTTATAAAACAATGCGCTGTATTGCTGTTCATCTGCCGTTACATAGCCAACCATGGATTATGCAGCGTATATTTGCACGCATTATTAATTAATAAAAATGGCTGAAGAAAAGTCCCTCAATTTTATTGAGGAAATTATTGAAAAAGACATAGCCGCCGGGGTAAACAATGGCCGCGTGCATACGCGCTTTCCCCCGGAACCTAATGGCTACCTGCATATAGGCCATGCAAAGTCTATATGCCTCAATTTTGGATTGGCAAAGAAATACAATGGCCAATGCAACCTGCGTTTTGACGACACTAACCCTACTACCGAGGAAACAGAGTATGTAGAGAGCATCAAAAAAGATATACAATGGCTCGGCTTCCAGTGGAATAACGAGTTTTATGCTTCTGATTATTTCGAACAGATATACAATTTTGCCGTAGCGCTGATACAGAAAGGCCTGGCCTATGTGGATGACAGCACTGCAGAAGAAATAGCTGCTACAAAAGGGTCTACTATTGAGCCCGGTAAGAACAGCCCGTATCGCGACAGGAGCATAGAGGAAAACCTGCAGCTCTTCAGCGAGATGCGCGATGGTAAGTACGAAGACGGTGCGAAAGTGCTGCGTGCAAAAGTGGATATGGCTCACCCCAACCTATTGCTGCGCGATCCGGTGATCTATCGGATCAAGCATGCGCACCATCATCGCACCGGCGATAAATGGTGCCTGTACCCGATGTATGACTTTGCACATGGGCAGAGCGATAGCCTGGAGCAGATAACCCATTCTATCTGCACGCTGGAGTTTATTCACCACCGTCCACTGTATAACTGGTTCATAGAAAAGCTGGAGATATTCCCGTCTAAACAGTACGAGTTTGCCCGCCTGAATCTTACCTATACGGTAATGAGCAAGCGCAAACTGCTGAAGCTGGTGAACGAGAAATATGTAAGCGGCTGGGATGATCCGCGTATGCCTACGCTTAGTGGGATGCGCCGCCGTGGCTATCCGCCCGAAGCTATCCGTAGCCTGTGTGAAACAGTAGGTGTGGCTAAGCGCGAGAATATGATAGACCTTGGCCTGCTGGAGTTTTGTGTGCGCGAGCACCTGAACAAGGTTACAGACCGTGTAATGGCTGTCCTGGATCCTGTGAAACTGGTGGTGACCAATTATGAGGGCGATGGTGACATATTTGAAATAGAAAGCAATCCTGAAACACCAAACGGAACAAGGCCTGTTCCATTTACCCGTGAATTGTGGATAGAGCGCGAAGATTTTATGGAAGATGCTCCTAAAAAGTTCTTCCGCCTGGCGCCTGGTAACATGGTGCGACTGAAGGGTGCTTACATAGTTAAGTGTACCGGTTGCATAAAAGATGCTGACGGTAATGTTACCGAGGTGCATTGTGAGTACTTACCGGAAAGCAAGAGCGGTAACGATACCAGCGGCCTTACCGTAAAAGGTACTATACATTGGGTAAGTGTGCAGCATGCACACACTGTGGAGGTACGCAACTACGATCGTCTCTTCAAGGTGGAAGATCCGTCTAACGAAGAAGGTGATTTTAAAGACTACGTAAATCCGGATGCCCTGCAGGTGATACAGCATGTGTATGTAGAACCGTCTCTGGCTAAGGCTAAGCCGGGCGATACC
Organism: Chitinophagaceae bacterium; assembly: GCA_947455215.1. Classification (GTDB taxonomy): domain Bacteria; phylum Bacteroidota; class Bacteroidia; order Chitinophagales; family Chitinophagaceae; genus Flavipsychrobacter. Next base: position 38,129 of record CANGNA010000020.1, on the reverse strand, counting down.
TTCCAGTTCATGCGTAAGGGTTATTACTGTTTGGATAGTGATAGCACAGAAAGTAAGCTCATCTTTAATCGCACCGTAACACTCAAGGATACCTGGGCAAAAGAAGTAAAGAAAGGCTAAGAACAGCCATATTGATACAACAAGAGAGGCTCCTCTATTTGCCGGTGGCAAAGAGGAGCCTCTCGTCTATCGGGATGGTTCGTTGCCTTACCACCTTTATCTTTTTAAAATCTGCATGATGGGGGTTGATCAGCAGGTTGTGTTCTTCCGGCATTACTACCGATGGTACGCTTAGTGCCAGTTTCTTACCTGTGGTTATAAATGCATCACCTATTTTCTTCAGTACATCTGGCGCCGGGCTTTTTCTCCAGCCGTCGGGTAGCTTACTTTCCGGCAGGTGCTCTATGCTATTGGCAGGCAATTCCAGGGCTATCATGCAAAATCCTTTCTCCGGTATATGGCCTATATGTACTACTGTTTCCAGCAAGGCCAGCGCAGCGCTTTCTGCGGCATATACCATGTAAGTGTCTTTGCTGTTCCAGCGGCCGCCATATAAGGCTGCACCTTTGCCCGACAGGTCTGCTACATACTGGCAATTGCTTATCCTGTACACTACCATCAGGCAAATATTCCGTGTTCTATCCTGCCAATTTCATCAAGCAGCATGTTAATGCCTATAGAAGTATCCAGGAATTCTTTGGGCTTTTTATTGCCCAAAGACAGCAGTGTGGCATCCATCCATTGCCGGAACGCAGCCATTGTTCCAAATACTTCTTCACCGCGGCTATACAACCTGGCCAGTTCTATCATACGTTCACTCTGCTCCTGCGGCAGCTTCTGCTGTGGCTTGTATCTGCGCAGCGTGCGATCTGAGGTATGCGTTATTGTGGCCATTTCCACCAGCGACAGATCCGCGATATCCATCAGGTTGGTCATTGCCTGCTTGGGTATACCGTTTCTTATCAGGTTGATAAAATCTGAATCACTTGCTATGGATTCAAATTCCTTTTTGCCTGCCATGCCCATCATGCCTATTGTGCGCGATGTAGGAGTGTTCACAATGTATGCCATAGCGGGTTCGTTCACTTCACTGGTGCTGGTTTCGCTGGTATATCCGGTATGTGTTGTTTTCTTTTTCATTTTCCGGTCATTTGTCCCCAAAGTTAGGTCATTTGTCCGGATTATGAAATTTATTTTCCAGCTATCATGCTTATTTCCACGTTCACTCCTTTAGGCAGTCCGGCTACTTGAACTGTTTCGCGGGCAGGGGCATCTGTAGAGAAGTATTGTGCGTATACTTCGTTTACGGCACCGAATTGTCCCATATCCATCAGGAAAATGGATGTTTTGATGATGTTGGAAAAGTCCATGCCTGCTTCCTCCAGTATGGCCTGCAGGTTCTTCATTACCTGGGTTGTTTCTGCTTTGATGTCTCCTTTCACCAGGTCGCCGCTTGCGGGATCCAGGGCTATCTGGCCAGATATGAATAGCATGTTGCCAAAGCTTACTGCCTGGTTATAAGGCCCTATTGGTGCCGGTGCGTTGTTGGTATTGATTATTTTCTTTTCCATAGTTACAAAAGTAAATGCATCCGTACATTTGCAGCGCAAAAAATGAAATACCTTTTACACATAGATACTTCCGGCGATGTAAGCCATGTTGCCCTGGGTGCCGAGGGACAACTGCTCGCTGTTAAGGAAAGTACAGAAACACGTAATCATGCGTCCACTATCAATCTGATGATAGAGGATGTGCTGGCCGCGGCGGGTGTTACTATGCAACAGTTGGCCGGTGTGGTAGTATGCGCAGGGCCCGGTTCCTATACCGGACTTAGGATAGGGCTTTCTACCGCCAAGGGTATTTGTTACGCTTTGAATATCCCGCTCATCATGGATAATAAACTCACCCTTTTGGCTAACCAGAAGTATGTGTTGCATAAGGCAGAATACGATAGATTCATGGTGGTGTTACAAGCCCGCGAACAGGAATATTTCATAAGTGTTTTTGATAATACTTTAACTAATATTGTTCCGGCAAAACATATAAATGCGTCAGAATTAAACGATTATTTACAAAGTGACGCTAAATACTATATTATAACAGATTGTTTATCGGACAATGACATGAAGGATTATGTACATTCATTTGTGATTGATAAGGAGGTAAGTATTAATATAAACGAGTGGTTATTCTTTTCATCTGACGAATATAAATGTAATAATATTGTCAATTTATCCACAGCTGAGCCATTTTATCTTAAACAAGTTTACACGCATAAATAGCTGTATTTCAATATTTTATAAATATTAGTGTACATTTTTTCCACACATTTTTGTACATTAACACATCTTTAGAGTTTCATAAACGTGCTCATATCTTTGGAATTGCGTATGTTTGCAAAATATTCGATTTTCTGAATATCTAATGGTAGTGAATTAGTAGTAAAATTTTTTTCAATAACATCGTAAATTTTATTTTAATGGAAACGACGGTATCCGCAAACACTCTGGTTATTCGCAAAAACGAAGGATCAAGTGAACACATTAAGTTGGATTATGTGGCTGTTAAGAACGCAGCTATGACTCTGAGGGCGATCAATCACAAACTGCGTCAGCAGATAGTGAAGCTGCTTGAAGAGAACAAGCGCATGAATGTTACCGACATCTACGTAAAATTACGTTTAGAGCAGTCAGTAGCTTCTCAGCACCTGGCTATCCTGCGCCGTGCGAACATCGTGATCACTGAGCGTGATGGTAAATTCATCCACTATGCTCTGAACCACGCCCGCATTGCTTCAGTAGCTAAGTTCGTTAACGAACTGGTTCATTCAGACGATTCTGCTAACTAATCATATCAGAACAACGTAGAAATAAAAATGGTCCCACATGTGGGACCATTTTTATTTTCTGCCAGTTTATTTACTCTTCTTTATTTACTCTTCTTTATAGCTTCCCAGGTGCTGTACAGCGATTCCTGCGCGGGCCTGTCGGCAGGTAGTTCTGCAAGTGGTTCGCAGGCTACCAGGCTGTCGTAGCAATCTTTGGGTAGCGCCTGGTACAGCTGTGTGCCCTTTGTCTTCCAGGCTATCATATCGTCGCTCACTTCTTTTATTATTTTGCCAGGGTTGCCTACTACCAGCGAACGTGGAGGTATCTTAGTGTTGGCGTTGATAAAAGCCATAGCGCCAATGATGCACTCATCGCCAATTTCGGCATCGTCCATTATTACAGAGTTCATGCCTACCAATACATTGCGGCCAATATTAGCGCCATGTATTATCGCCCCATGCCCTATATGGGCGCCTTCCTTAAGTGTAAGGGTAGTGCCGGGGAACATATGTATGGTACAATTCTCCTGCACATTGCAGCCGTCTTCTATTATTATACCACCCCAGTCGCCACGGATAGCGGCACCCGGGCCAACATATACATTTTTGCCAATGATCACATTGCCGGTAACAGCGGCCTGCGGATGTACGAACGATGATGGATGAACTACGGGAATAAAACCTTTGAAAGAATAGAACATGATCAGTATTATTTAAGGAACAGGATCGTAGCCATGGCTGCCCCAGGGGTGGCAACGCAGGAAACGCTTAATGGTGAGCATACCCCCTTTTACCGGGCCATGCCTGCGTATAGCCTCCACTCCGTAGGCACTGCAAGTAGGCGTAAAGCGGCACTTGGCGCCAAAGAAGGGTGAGATAGCGCCCTGGTAAAACTTAATGAGTGTAATGAAAAATGAAGATAATATCTTATTCACAATGGTATAAGATAAAGGTATAACTATTCTGTCACTTCCGTATTAGCGGCCGTAACGATGGTCTTGAGGCGGGAGATGCAGCCAAGCATAGCCGCGTGAACAGCTGTATATTCGGGCATTACCTTGTCGGTAAATACATAAAATACATGTAGCTGCTTACTTTCCGGCACATCAGGATACAACAGTTGCTTGTTCAGCCGCCACGATTCTACCATCAGTCGGCGTATCCGGTGCCTGTCTACCGAATGCCGGAACTTTTTTTTAGGTATAGAGAACCCCGTCATCACAGGACTGGCATTTGGGGCCGGCCTGGGAACGAGTAAATAGATGGCTCTTAACGGAAAAACAGAAAACGCTTTTCCGGTTAGGAAAAGCGTATTAATATGCTGTTCTCGTTTGAGCCGCTCATATACTTTAAAGGTATTACGAATGGCTAAAAGAAATTAAAATATTACTTAAGACGGCTTTCGCTTGATACTGTCAGTTTATGACGGCCTTTCTTACGACGGGAAGCCAATACTTTACGTCCGTTAGCCGTTTGCATGCGCTGGCGGAAACCATGTACTGATTTGCGGCGGCGGCGGTGCGGTTGATATGTACGTTTCATACTCTATTTTTTGTGCTTATTATTAAAAGGGATTAATTCTCTTCCTTAAAACGGAGTGCAAAGGTAAAGGATAATATGTAAACAGAAAAATTTTTACAGAAAATATTTATTTCCTGCAGAAAGGAAGGAATGTGCAGCACAAACATACAAAACAAACAGATCAGTGTGCGCCCAGCCAAATAGTATGGCCTCACCTGTTTGCTGAGCTGTCCAAAAAAGCATTGGCCAAAATAGTAGCCTATTATTTCAGACATTTTATTATTTTTACCCAAACATAGTGTGTTGTGCCCATTGGGTACGACCTTAAATTTACTTTAATATGATACGTAAGCTTACACTTGTCATTTTATTATTCATCGGTTCTTTTGTGTCGGCTACGGCCCAGGTAAGGGATTCCGTAACCATCCATATACCGCCCTATACCGATACTACTTGTGTAGGTACTCAGCAGCTGTTTTATGGTGTGCCTACCAGCGACACTTTTACCGGTATGACGTATAAGTGGTATGTAAATGGTGTCTACAGCGGTGTAAGCCTCGATACTTTCTATACTACCGCACTTAACGACGGAGATAGCGTATACACATGGCTGGTGTTCACCAACAGCTTTGGCGTGCTGGATAGCTCACGGTCTAACGCCATTACTATACACCACCTGGCGTCTATACCGCCTCGTGTTATTACATCGCTCATATCGGGTAGCAACCCCGATTGTGCCGGTCATCCGCTTACATTCTCTGCCTACCCTGTAAATGGAGGTATCACCCCGCAGTACCAGTGGTTTGTGAACAGTACTCTCATAGAGGGTGCCGACAGTACAACATTCTCCGGCGTGTTCGGCGGTTCAGATACTATCATTTGCCGCATGGTATCTAACTCGCCATGTGTAGCGCCATATTCCGATACAGCTTACTCTATTCCTATTCCTATCATCCATATCCGCCTTACTGCATCATTGTTCATTACCAGTGTTTACGATACTATATGTGGTGGTGGTCATGACACGCTTAATGCATTTGCCGCTAACTACGGCGAGGGTGCTACCTACCAGTGGTATGTGAACAGCAACCCGGTAGCGGGTGCTATCAGTACACAGTATATCACCGACTCTCTGAGGCAGGGCGATAGTGTATATGCAGTGCTTACAACTACTGACTCTTGCGTACTCAATCCTGTTATACAATCTAACGTGGTATATGTGTTTGTAAAACATGTATATGGCACACATGCACAGATAGACCTCACCACCGGCGATAACCCGGGCTGTATAGGGGCATCTACTACATTTACCGGGCGCTACGATACCTTTGGTACTGCACCTTATATAGCCTGGTACGTAAACGGTGTGCTTACCAATGTGGGTTCCAATACCTTGTCGGGCACGTTTGCCAACCTGGATGTCATCAGTTTCACGGTACACCAAACCGATGGGCAATGCTACGTGAATGACACTATAGACGTAGCACCGGTTATCCTGATCCGTGATACCATACCATTTGCACCGGTTGTGCACCTGCATGGCGATACGCTGATCTCTTACGAGAGCGGCCACTTTACATGGTACCGCAATACGGTGAACAGCTATGTAAGCGCTACGCTGATACCGGGCGCTACAGATACCTTCTACCATCCGGTAGAGTTGGGGTATTATTTTGCGGTTGCCAACAATGGTAACTGTCCTTCACCTCAGTCAAATATTATTTACATATCATTGCTGGAAGTGAATAATGTTGCCACCAGGAGTGCAGTAAATATTTACCCTAACCCAACATCGGGCATCGTAAGTATGGACTGGCAGACAGCACCGGGCAATATGACGGTGAATGTGTATAATGTTATGGGCCAGAAACTGATACAGAACACGGTGAGCAATACATCTCACCACGATGTGGATCTGTCGGCACTGCCCAATGGCAACTACTACCTGGAGCTGAGAGGCAGCGATGGTAAGTACAACACTTACAAAGTGATACTGGAACACAGATAATAGGGACAAAATTGCACAACGACCGGCAGCGCCGGTCGTTGTTGTTTTATGCTGCTCCGATATTTAATTAATAGTATTTTCGCACTCTAAATATCTTTTAAACTTATGAGTATACAGGTAGGCCAGCAGGCACCCGATTTCACGCTCTACGATAGCGACAAAAATGCAGTGACCCTTAGCGAACAAAAAGGCAAGAATGTATTGCTGTTATTCTTTCCGCTTGCCTTTACAGGTGTGTGCACAAAAGAACTATGCTCCGTGCGCGATAATATTGCTGCATACAACAGCTTTAACGCGCAGGTATATGGTATCTCTGTCGATTCTTTTGCTACCCTGGGCAAGTTCAAACAGGAGCAGAACCTCAATTTCCCGCTGCTGAGCGATTTCAATAAAAAAGCATCGCGTGCCTTTGATGCTATTTACGACAAGTTTGTAGTAGAAATGGAAGGTGTATCTAAGCGCTCTGCCTTTGTTATAGACAAAGATGGTGTGGTACAATATGCTGAAGTGCTGGAGAACGCCGGCGAAGTGCCCAACTTTGATGCCATAAAAGAATGCCTGGCTAAGCTGAACGGCTAAGCGGTGCGCACGTCTGTTGACCACTTGTTGGTTACACCAACAAGAATTAATTCATAAATTTGCAAAAAATATAACATACAAGTCATGAAGAAAATTTACTTGGCACTAAGCCTGTTAGTATTTGCTTTTGCAGCAAACGCCCAAACAATACCTAACGGTGGCATGGAAACCTGGCGCGTTAACTCGGCTGGTTCTACCAACCCTAAGATAGTACGTTGCCCCATCAACTGGTACGGTGCCGATTCTTTGATCATAGGCATTGGTCAGTCTTTTGGTACACTGCTGGGTATCTCCGATACTGTTTGGCAGCAGCAGATATATAAAGACTCCGGTATCAACGCGCACGGTGGCACTTACTCTGCCAAGCTGGTTACTAAAAACCAGGACACCCTGGGCATATTCCCCGGCATACTGTCTAATGCAGAAACACATGTAGCCATATCACTTACCGGCATTGGCGGCTTCAGCCAAACAGGCGGCCTGGGCACAACACTGCGCACTAAAACAGTAAGCGCGTGGGTTAAATATTCACCCGCTTCACCGGTAGATAGCGCTGCGATCAACATAGAAGCACATGGCAATGTAAATGGCGTTGCCGATTCGCTGATAGGCTTTGGCTTCCTGAAGGTGGGCGCATCGTCATCATTCGTACAGGTAACGGTCAACATGACCTACCCTGATACTACCCTGATCATGGATACCCTGCGCATTAGCTTTGCCAGCAGTGCCGATACCGCAGCAGTGGGCAGCACCCTGTGGGTAGATGATGTGACCGCAGTAGGTGTAGCACAGCCAATAAGCGTGAATAACGTTTATGCAAATGCCAATATCAGCGTGTACCCTAACCCGGCCAGCGATGTACTGTATATAGACAACAAAGCAACAGCGGCGCTTACTGCCAACCTGTATGCCGTAAATGGAGCTGTAGTGGCTACCAAAGCCATAAGCGGCAACGGCAAGATGGACATCTCTACGCTGCCTGCAGGCCTGTACTTCTACAGCCTTACAGACAGCGGTACGATCCTGAAGCGCGGCAAGATAACCGTGGTACGATAAGTAGTTCTCATTAAGATAATAAAAATGAAAGGGCGCTTTAAAAAAAGTGCCCTTTCATTTTTGGCAAATCGAAAAATGCATTACATTTGCACTCCATTTGGCGCAAGCCAGTAGGGCCTATAGCTCAGTTGGTTAGAGCACCTGACTCATAATCAGGGGGTCCCAGGATCATGCCCTGGTGGGCCCACAAAAGAAAAGGTTTCGGTTTTACCGAAACCTTTTCTTTTTCACTTACTTCTCCTCGCCTACCGGAGCATTTCTACTTCCCCTACATCCCTAAAACTGTTCCCACGAATTCCTTCATCCTATACATGCCCAGCCCTTTAGGTCGCATCATCAGGGGCGCGATCGACCGGTGAGTAACGTAGTAAGACGCACGATCGTGCTATTATGTGCATGGTAGCTCGTCGCTTTCATAAAAGGACGCGTCACAAAAAGTAAATATAAAAATAGTCGTATTTTTCGATCGAATTCGAAGGCTGTTATTTACTTTTACCCATAATCTTCTATAAATGCTTCAGAGCGATACCATTAAAAATAGCCCCGACGACCGTATTGCATACAAGTCAATATGTATATACTTCATATTGGCATTACTCACTTTGCTGGTGCTTATAAAAATAGCTCCCGCTAAGTTTATCTCAGACGAGCGCGACTTTATACCCAACCTAAAGGTTTTGGGGCAATATGGCCTCTCTCGAGATTTTCTGAGAGGCATAGTGGGGCAATCTCCCGGGCCATTATACCAGTTCATTTATTACCCTATCGGTAAGGCCATACCGCTTACACCGTTCATCATCAGGATCGTAAACTTCTTTTTCCTCCTGATCGACATGGCGCTGATAGGTCTGTTGGCCAAAGCAGATGCCAGAAAAAACATCGTCATCATTTCCCTGTTGATATTGGGGATCCCGATGACCTGGACCATTTCCGGAATGGCTTTTACAGAGTTGCCATCTCTGCTGTTCTGCCTGCTTTCTATTTTATTACTTAAAAAGGCGCTCAATACCACCAAGGCAGGAACGGCCGCTATACTTTCTTTACTGGCTGGTTTTTCTGCCGGTGTGGGTATTATTGGTAGAAGTCCTTTCCTGATGCTCATACCGGCAGCAATGTTATTGTTTATCCTCCCTGGCAAACGGCTGGCTGTATTGTTGTTCATGCTGGCTGCGTCCGTATTCCCTTTTATTGTTTTTTCGGCATGGGGCGGGTTAGTGCCACCCAATGTACAGGGCATCCAGTCTGGTTATAATCTTTGGTATCTGTTGTTGTGTATCACTTATTTTGCTTTTTCTACGATCATTGTTTACCCTCAGTTTTTTATCTTAAACAAACGCCATTATTACATTGCAATAGGCCTGATCATTGTTTTTGTGGTGTTGAATGCTGTTTTTTTCAAGGTAAAATATACACCTATGAATGGTGTGTTAACGTCTAAAAGAATACCTTCTTTTATCTCGGAAATATACCCCTACCTTTTTCAGTCATTTACCGTTGGCTGCAGTTATCTTTTTATCGTGTCGTTATATTTCGATATGATAAAGAACAAGAAAACTACCTGGGATTTCTTTATGCTGGCAATAGCGGGGCTCATTGCTTTCACAACGATAAAGAGTGCTGCCCATTTTACCAGCAAATATGTAATGCAGGCATATCCATTCTTTCTGCTGTACATAGCATCAGGCATAAAGGTGAACAGATCGCTTTTGCTACGCGTCATTATCGGATCCATCATCGGAATGGTTACGCTGTACTCCTATTATGCTATACACAGTGCACTCAGCTATAGAATTATTCCGGTTGAATTATAGATGAACAATGTAGCTGGTTGGTATTAAACAGAGGTATACCTTCCGTTTTCGTATTTTTATACTGCTGTAGCATATTGCAGCACATATAAGTACATGAACAAACTCATCTTCAGCGATCCTAAATTACTCGACGAGATCAGCCGCTACGCACGCACCAAACACATTGATAAAGACGATGTGCTGATGACGCCCGGGGCCGAGATAGTATTTGTGCCCATAGTACAAAAAGGTGTGCTGCGCATAGTGCGCGAGAATGATGAGGGGAATGAAGTGTTCCTGTACCACCTCTATCCCGGCCAGAGTTGCGCTATGGCCATCAATTGTTGCCAGGCCGGCAAGCGCAGTATGGTAAAGGCCATTGCCGAAGATGATACCGAAGTGCTGCTGATACCGGTGCGTATGGTAGATGAATGGTTCCGCTACCCGGAATGGAAGACGTTCATTAACAGCACCTACAGCCAACGCTTTGCAGAGCTGGTAGAGGTGATAGACCTGGTAGCCTTCAGCCGTATGGACGAGCAGCTGCTGCACTACCTGCGGCAGCGCGCAAAGGCTTCTAACACCTCGGCCCTTTTCATTACCCACCAGCAAATAGCCGATGAGCTCCATACCCGCCGCGAGGTCATCAGCCGCCTGCTCAATACTATGGCGGAGAAGGACATCGTGCGCCTGGGCCGTAATACCATCGAACTGTTGTAACCTGTTATTTTTTTGGGGTTCTGTAACTATTGTCACCAAACAGCTTTTGGTTGCATGCTATGTTTGCATAGTAATTGATAAAACAATAAACAATGAATGCAACAATTGAAGCACTGCGCAACGGCACAGCAACCGTGATAGATGTAAGAACCCCCGGGGAATTTGCAGGCGGCCATGTGGCTGGTAGTGTTAACATCCCCCTGAATGAACTACCGCAGCATATAGATGAAATAAAAGGTAAGCAGAACATTGTACTGTGTTGTGCCTCCGGTGGCCGTAGCGGTAGTGCTGCCATGTTCCTGCAGCAGAATGGGATCGCCTGTGTGAACGGCGGATCGTGGCTGGATGTAAACTATCATTGTAATAACTGATCACTCAATAAAGCAAAAAATTTATGTTACAGATACTTAAGAAATTGTTTAACCGCGGCCCCAGGGCCGATCTGGGTGCGCTCATTGCCAATGGTGCCACTATTGTAGATGTACGCACACCCGGCGAATATGCCGGCGGCCACATCAGGGGTTCTATAAATATACCACTGAACACGCTTGGTAGCCAGATGGGTAAGATAAAGAAAGACAAGCCGGTGATCACCTGTTGCGCGTCGGGCATGCGCAGTGGTGCTGCCCGCTCCCAGTTGTTGTCGGCAGGGTATAGCGAAGTGCACAATGCAGGCAGCTGGTTCAACCTGAAACGCTACGAAAAATGAGGACATTGAAACAAATGCTTAGTACCCAGTGGGATGTGATGCGCATACTGCGCCTGGCCGTAGGCCTGTGGATAGGAGCAGAGGCTGTAAGCAGTATGCAGATATTCCCGGCATTGGTAAGTGTATTCTTCTTGTACCAGGCCATAACGGGTACAGGTTGTTGCGGCACACAGGCTTGCGCCCCAACCCGTCGCCCCACAAGAAGCGCCGGTGTGGAAGATGTAGACTATGAAGAAGTAAAATAGCAATAAGATGCAGAAGACATTTGCAGAAATAATAAATGATGAAAAGCCCGTGCTGGTCGACTTCTCGGCAGAGTGGTGCGGACCATGTAAGATGATGGCACCTGTATTGGAAGAGCTCAAAAGAAGTGTAGGAGATAAGGCAACTATCATTAAGATAGATGTAGATCGTAACCCCGGCGCAGCATCGGCTTATAGTATATCGGGTGTGCCCACGCTTATCATCTTTAAGCAGGGCAATGTACTGTGGCGTCAGTCGGGTGTGGTGCCTGCACACCATCTGAAACAGTTGATAGAGCAATACCAGGGCCGATAGGTTTGACCCGATAGTGTGTGAAGGGTTATTGTATGGAGGCGGAAGAGTACGAGGTATATGGATCGGAGAAAGAGGTCTGTCGGGCAAACCGGAAAAAAGAGGGGCTGCTTTTTAAAAGCAGCCCCTTGTATTTAGTGTGTGTCTTTAGCGATGCTAAAGTTATTTGATAAAAAAGCTCTTGATGGTGCCTGTTATTCTGTCCATATCGGCAGGCTCCAGTTCGTAAAACATAGGTAGCCTCAGCAGGCAATCCATGTAGTGGTCAGAATTAGGTAGCTCGCCGCCCGTATGCTTGCTGGCATAGAATGGGCTCTTATGCAGGCTCAGGTAATGAAATACAGAATAAATGCCGTTTGCCTTAAGGTGGTCTATCAGTTTTGCTCTTGTATCCGCATCATTCAGTATGATGTAGAACATGTGCGCGTTGTTGGTAGAATATGGCGTGGCAGGGGGCAGCTTCAGGAACCCATTGTCTTGCAGTTCTTTTAACCCATTGTAATAGCTGGTCCATATCTGCATGCGCTTGCGTTGGATGTCGTCCAGGTTTTCGAGTTGCGCATAAAGGAATGCAGCAATGATGTCTGACGGCAGGAAAGAACTGCCGATATCCACCCAGCCGTACTTGTCTACTTCTCCGCGGAAGAACTTGCTTCTGTTGGTGCCTTTTTCGCGGATGATCTCTGCGCGATCAACAAACCGGTCATCGTTGATCGCCAGCATACCGCCCTCCCCAGACATGATGTTCTTTGTCTCGTGGAACGAGAAAGCCGCCAGGTGCCCGATAGAGCCCAAGGGCCTTTTAGAGCCATCTTTGCCCAGGTAATAAGCATCAATGGCCTGTGCCGCATCTTCCACCACAAATAGGTTATGTCTTTGGGCAATATCCATGATCTTGTCCATATCGCAGGCAATACCGGCATAATGTACCGGAACGATCGCCTTTGTGCGTGGGGTGATCAACGCTTCTATGGCATCTTCATCCATGCCCGGATGATCTGTGCGGCTATCGCAGAATACAATATGCGCACCGCGTAGTACAAACGCGTTGGACGTAGACACAAAGGTGTAAGACGGCATGATCACTTCATCGCCCGGCTGTATGTTGATAAGGATAGCGGCCATCTCCAGCGCATCGGTGCACGATGTGGTAAGCAGGCTTTTTTTGAAGCCATACTTCTGCTCGAAAAACGTGTGGCACTTTTTCGTGAATACGCCATCGCCAGATATTTTGCCCGACAATACTGCCTGGTATATATAGTGGCCTTCCTTGCCCGTAAGGTATGGTTTGTTAAATGGGATACTATTCATATTGTTATTTTATCTTTTTTGCCGGAACGCCAACGTACAGCCCCGGAATTTCTATATTTTTTACAACTACAGCACCACCCCCGGTTTGAACATTGTTGCAAATAACAACATTATCTATTATGGTGGTATGTATACCGATATTACAACTTTCGCCAACCACTGCAAAGCCAGCTATAGATACCGCCGGGGATATGAACGAGTTGGTTTTGATCATGCTGTCGTGTGCCACGTTCACACCAATATTAAGGAATATGTTGTCTTCCAGCACAACGTTATTATCAAAGGTACAGCGCGGTAACACTACCACGCCATTGCCTATGGTACAGGATGGTGCTACAAAACAACTGCTATGCACTATTGTGCCTAAAGGTACTTTGCCCTTTAGGTTATTATACAGCTGCATTTTAAATGCCAGGTGCTTGTATCCTATGGCTATTATAACGCAGTCGAACACTCCCGAGCTATAGTCATTTTCAATGTCGGCGATCTTGCCTAATATCGGAAAGCCGCCTGCATTTCCCCCCTTCTCCTTATAATCATCAAAAAAGCCGGCTACTATATAATGTCCATCCGACTGCGCATAATATGCGATCAGTTGGCCAAGGTCTCCGGAACCAATAATTGCCAGGCGTTTCATGATCACAGGTAAATATCTTTAATAATGTACGTGGGGCGGTTTTTTGTTTGGGTATAAATTTTGTCTATATATACGCCTATAATGCCTAAAGCAAAAATAATTAAACCTGTAGAGAACAACAGCATTACCGATAGTGATGTAAAGCCGGTCAAAATGTTAGACGGATACAGGATCTTCCGTATGATCAAAAAGCAACCCAACATAAAGCTGAAGAACGTGATGACCAAACCTAAATTGAACAGGATCTTTAAAGGAAAGCCGGAAAAAGTGGTAATGGCTTCCATAACTAGTTTTATCCTCTTTTTCAGCGTGTACGTAGACTGCCCCTTTCTTAAAAGCTTTGTAACCGGTATGCCCACCTGTATAAAGCCTGCCCAATGAAACATCCCGGCCAGGAAAAGGCTTTTATCGCCTAACTGCACCAAAGCATCAACGTACTTCCTGTTCATCAATCGTTCGGTAAGAATGCTCGCCGGCACCCTGGTGTCACTCAGGGCGTTGAAGATCTTCCAGAACATCCCTCCCAGCCTTTTCTCTACAAATTTCCCCTTCCGTTCTTCCTGGTAACCGTATACCACATCGCAATCAGTTGCTTTTATCTTTTCGTAAAAGGTAACCAATACTTCGGGGCTGATCTCCAGATCGCAGTCAATTAAAAAAATATGATCGCCTTTGGCAGAGTTAATACCGGCTAATAAAGCATAATGATGGCCAAAATTGCGCGACAGGTCTACTACTTTTACCTTGCTATATTTCGCTTTTTTCAGCTCCAATGCCTTTTTAAGGGAGTCATCCGGAGAGCCATCATTGACCATCACGATCTCAAAATCAGTACAGTTGATGAGCGCCGCAGCATTGTAGCACTTTTCGAGAAATTCCTCAAGGAACCCCGAGGATCTATACAAAGCCGTAACAATACTTATCTGTGGCATCCTGATTAATTTATTTTTTTCATGTAGTTGATCGCATTCCCGCCTTCGTTAAAAAGAAGGTCCAGAACCGTTACTCCATGTTCAAAAGGAGGAAATAACTGATGATATTCCGGATAGCCGGAATAATCCATCCAACTCACCTTTATATTCTCGTTAGTAAACAGGTCTACTTCCAGGTAGTCTTTAGCAGCCGGCCCCGATAGGTATTCATTACCACCTGCCTGTTTAACAAGATCAACAAGCCGTGCTGTTTTGCCTTCAATAAGATTATAATCTGTCGACCAACTCAACTTTGTAGTGATACCCAGCGCATTATTGATGATATTGATAAGCTGGTAGTTGATCTGGCTTAAATATTCCTCTGTTGTGGTAAGATAGAACTGCTCAAATGGCTCCATCATTTCTTTGAAGCATGGTGCTTTCCCATATACCTGTTTTAGCGTTGCCCAGTGGCTTTTACCCCAACCAGGGTCAGAGACCTTTGTCTCATTTATATTGTGATAATGCTTACCCACCGATATACTTAGCCACGCCGACCCTTTAGGTGTTTTTATTTTATTTCTGTTTCTCCAGTCACTCCGGGTATATTGAACGTCATCGTATATGATAAACTCATCTACTGATCTGATTATATCAAAATATCCTTTCCAGGGTATATAATTAGACTGTAGTATGGCTATCTTTTTCATTTATCTGCGTTCGTATGATATAACGATATATAATGGAGGTGCTTTGTATTTATGCCTAACTTTTGATTGTACACTAATTCATCAACAATAAGTTCCGTACAATATGCCGGGCTGTAATTGAAAGAAATATTGCATCGTTGCCTATAGGCAAGTTAACAGAATTTTTGTGACAAATATACTAAAGATGAGGTAGTATCAAAGGTTCTGAAAACCAGGTGATATTTAATTAATATCTTGAACGCAGCACACTCTTTGCTAAGGATGGTATTCATCGGTTCCTTTGTGGTTGGTATATTGTTTTTATATGCACCGGAAAAAGCTATGGAAACAATAAGCAACTGTAACAACGAAGCGCATGGGGGCATAGATCCCGATGATAAGCAGTCGGAAAGCAACGAGGACATAGCCGGGTGTGGAGACAGTTTTGCCGAGATAGCAGACTGATCTCAATTATTACCCGTTCATACGTGCAAACACCTGTTTTATCTCCTCCGGTCCGGCTTTAGACATAGCTTCGCTCATGCCGAACGTCAGTTCATTTTTGCCATCCTTCAATTGTTCGAATATGGCAGCTATGAATGCACTTACCGGCGGAGCAGAATCGTGAATGCCCTTACCGCCAAGGTCTGTGTTCAGTGCCGGGGGGATGATCTCTACTACCTCTATGCCTTTAGGTTGCAGCAGGTGGCGGAGCGATAAGGTGTACGAATGGAAGAATGCTTTGGTCGCACAGTATACCGGCACCTTTGCCAGCTGCACAAATGCCAGGCCCGACGTTACGTTCATAATGGTGGTTAGCGATGGTAGCTGTGCAAAAAGCGTAGACAGGTGAACCGGGGCCAATACATTAGTGGTTACCTCGGCCTCCGCTTTCTGGTAAAAGTCGGCATCGTCTACGCCCATCCAGTTTTGTATACCTGCATTGTTTACCAGCACGTTAAGGTCGGGGTGCTGCTCGGCAACCCACTGATACAGTGCTGTTCGGTGGCTCTCGTTGGCCAGGTCGCACACGCGGGTGATAATGGAAGGATCTTTTTCTGCAACAGCCTGCAATACATCGGCACGCCTGCCGCAGATGATAACGGTATTACCATCTGCTATAAAACGTTCTGTAAGTCCCAGCCCTATGCCACTTGCGCCACCGGTGATCAATATTTTATTGCCTGATAATTTCATGAAAATGTTGATTTGAAATGAGTACAATGTAAAAAGCTGCGGCAACTGCCACAGCTTTTATTATGAAATGTTGTTTATTAATACTTCTGCCACCACTTACCTACGCGGCTCAGCACTTTATAATATAAGGTAATGTTGATGGAAGAGTATCCATCCTTATCGGCAGAGTTGCCGCGGATGTTACCCGCCACATTGGGCTGTGCCAGGTTGTTGTAGTATGCCTTATCCTGTATCAACGCCGCATCAGCCGCTTCTGATGGCGACAGGTGCTTGGCATATTCTGCCTTGTCGATATACTTGCCGCTCACGCCATCCAGGTAGTCTGTAAATGTTTTGCGGTACATGAATTCGAAGCCCAGGTTAATGTGTTTGCCAAGATCCCAGCGGTAGCCAATGCTCATAGGGATACAAAACTGCCAGAGCGAATATGTTGGCGGGAAGCCGCTGCCAAAGCCATCACCTTCAATATGCAGGTCGTAAATGTTCACATATTTTGTGCCCAGGCCTACAGTGCTCTTTGGTGTGAAGTGGAAATACCCCAGGCCCAGCCCGAAGATCACCTGTCCCTTCCGGTTAGCCCTTACAGATTCCGGGTTGTAGCGTAACGGAGAGAACTCCATCATCACATAACTTTCGAAAATGCTGGATTTCGACTTCTGCTGGCGGGCATAGCGCTGATAGGCATCTGCCCCTTGTGTAGTAGCGTATTGTGCCTTATCGTAGTTCCACTCGTCACTGGCGTATATTGTACCATAGTTAAGGCCAAACCTTACTGCCAGGCAAGGGTGAATAGAATAGCGGCCAAACATGCCACCCATAGCAAACACCTTATCAAGATATTTGCTGTTGGAGTAGTGATCGGGGATCGTTTTGGTGCCTACATCGCCCCACATGTCGGTAGTGCCAAGGTTCATACCTATCGACCACCCATCTGGTTCGATGTATATCCTCGACGCATCCTGGGCGTATGCCGCAGTAGCGAAGATACCGGCCATGGCCCCTATTATAAGACTACGGATATATCCTGCCCGCATGTATAATTATTTTGAAGGTTGAAGATAATAAATTATTTTCCTTTAAACGCAGGTTTTCTTTTTTCCAGGAACGCTGCTGTTCCTTCCACCTTGTCTTCGGAGTCGAAACAGTCGCCAAATGCATCTATTTCGTTATCAAAACCTTTAGGGTCGCACTTAGCGGCCTGGTTCACCAGGTTGATGATATGGGTAATGGCCAGCGGGGCCTTGGTCTGTATCTTGTTCAGGATCTCTTTTGTTTTAGGCAGCAGGTCAGCAATAGGGAACACGTGGTTCACCAGGCCCAACGCTTTGGCTTCTTCGGCGCCTATCATGTCAGCCGTCATCATCAGCTCCATGCACTTGCCTTTACCTATCAGTTGGGTAAGGCGCTGTGTGCCGCCGTAGCCGGGTATCAGGCCCAGGTTCACCTCGGGCTGGCCAAATTTGGCATTCTCCGATGCTACACGGAAATGGCAGGCCATCGCCAGTTCGCAACCGCCACCCAGCGAAAAGCCGTTAACAGCAGCTACCACCGGCTTAGGGCAGTTCTCTATTTTGTTGAACACAAGGTCGGCACCACGCTGTGCCAGGGCCGAGCCGCCCTCTTTGCGCAACGAGGTGAACTCCGATATATCTGCACCGGCAACAAAGGCTTTTTCGCCCGAGCCTGTTATTATTGCCGATTTGATGTCGGGGTTGGTATACACTTCTTCCATAGCAGCGCCCACCTCGTTGATCACGTCCTTGTTCAGGGCATTCATTTTGTCGGGGCGATTGATGGTAATGGTGAATATGCCGTTCTCCAGCGATGTAAGTATGGTGTTATACATATAAAAATGTGCTTTTATTATAGTGTTATCTGCGGTGTGTTGCTACCCACTCCTGTATATAAGTAGCTACTTCCGATGTGTGGGCACCCGGTGCAAACAGCTTGCCCACGCCCAGTTTGTTCAGCTCTTCCATGTCTTCTGCCGGTATGATGCCGCCACCGGTCAGCAGGACGTCGCCCAGACCTTTTTCTTTCATCAGGCCTATTACGCGCGGAAACACGGTCATGTGCGCGCCGCTCAGTATGCTGATGCCTATGGCGTCCACATCTTCCTGCAGGGCAGCACTCACCACCATTTCCGGTGTCTGGCGCAGGCCGGTATATATCACTTCCATTCCGGCATCTCTCAGCGATGTGGCAATTACCTTGGCGCCACGGTCGTGCCCGTCGAGGCCCACTTTAGCTACCAACACCCTTACCGGGCGTTTCTGATCATTATTCATAAAAGCTGTAAAAAACGTGTAAAAGTAGTGAATTATATGGCATGTCCTATAGCCGCGGCACTTGCTGGGGTCAATCGGTTTTTATCACTCCCTGCTTTGGCAGCAGCTCTTTCCGGTAACGGAAGCGTTTGGCCACTATCACCCGGAAATTGCCGCGGTTGGTTTGCAGCCACGCGGCAGGGTAGGCACTGCCGGCGGTAGATTGGAGTCTGAGGTAGGTTATGCCGGCAAAATAGCGGCCGTAATTATAGCCCGCAGCGCACCGCAGGTTAGCATCAACCCTGGGTGCCCAGCTGCCATGGGTTCCTCCGTCGGCCTGCGTGAGCGAGGAATAGCCCACGCCCGCCCCGCCCGAAAGTATTGCCGTAGCAAAGAAGTATTTATAGATCACCAGTGTATAACCGTAGCCAAAGCTGGCGGCTATACCAATATGTGCTGCCTTGTTAAAGGTGTCTTGCCGGAAGAATGTCCTGTCTGCAAGGTCCAGGGGTAATATAGGCGCATCGGCAAGTATATTTTCATAGTATACGCCTGCCCCTGCAATAAAGGAGCCGGCGCTTTTTTGCTGTATCTCGTTTTGATAAGTGGGTGCATTATAAGAGAACCGCTTATTATTAAATATATATTGTACCGAAAGGCTCACATCGCGGCTGCGCATATCGGGCCGTTTTATAGGGTCTCCAGCAGTATAGCCGGTGCGCACCTCGGGGTTGTTGAGGTAGAAGCCACGGTAAAACTGGCCAAAGAAGTCTATAATATACTTATGGCTGTATATGTGCGTTTGCAGGTCTACCTGCCGGGTTTTGCCATAGATGTCATTATCCTTGTCGGCAAACGGCACGTGGAATCCCAGGTTCAGGCTGATATATTTATAGGTAACGCCCAATCCTATATTATTATGTTCGTTGGGTTTATAAACCACCTTGCTGCCGCCATCAATAAACCGGAAATTATTGAATTTGGTAGACTCATAGGCCCTTACCACCAGGTATTGCTTATACAGGTCGCGGATGTATTCGGGGCTCTTCTTATTATGGTGCAGCACTACCACCTGTGCCGGGGCTTGTCGGGCCACGGCCATCAGTAATATGCACACTATGCTGCGCCTGAACATGAATTGCAAGGTTTGGGAGATACTTATAAAAACTCTGCCGTCCGCTTTGGTTACATTTGCATTCCAATGACGGACATAACAGACCTGAAGGAGCTATTGGAGGAAAAGGTGGCGCTGTATAACCGGCCCGCTTTCATAGACAACGACCCTGTGTGCATCCCTCATCGGTTTGTGAAAAAGCAGGATATAGAGATTTCCGGGCTTTTTGCGGCGGTGCTGGCCTGGGGCAATCGCACCTCTATTATCAATAGTTGCACCAAAATAATGGGGTATATGGACAATGCCCCCTATCAATTCATTACACAGCATGCAGATACCGACCTGAAACGATTCCTACATTTTGCCCACCGTACCTTCAACACTACCGATCTGTTATATTTTATAGAATTCCTCTCCTGGCATTATGGCCGTAGCGATACGCTGGAAAATGCCTTTGTCCCAGGGAAAAGATATACTGGTAGCAATGTAAGGGAAGCGCTTATCCACTTTAATCATTACTTCTTTTCTATAGAGCACCCGGAGCGCACGCGAAAACATGTAGCCACGCCCGAGCGCAATTCGGCCTGCAAACGGCTGAATATGTACCTGCGCTGGATGGTGCGTACCGACAATAAGGGCGTAGATTTCGGGATATGGAAAAAGATGCTGCCGGCACAACTCGTATGCCCGCTTGATGTGCATGTGGCAAGGGTGGCCCACAGGCTGGGACTGCTGGAGAGCGATAAAGCCGACTGGAAGAACGCCGAATTGCTTACGGAGCAGCTGGCCCGGCTGAACCCGCAAGATCCCGCTGTTTATGATTATGCTTTATTCGGGCTGGGTGTGGCAGAACGCTTTTGACATGGCACTGTAAAATATATCTTCCGATACCCCGGAATGTGGAATTGACTTGCTATTTTCACTTAAATAATATATATTATTGGCTAACGGTAGGTTTTTTTACTTTAAATCCTATCTTTGCCAACCTATTTTAAACATATTACGTAATATTAATTGAATTAAAACCTATGCAATTAAAAGGTTTGGTGAAGTTTTTTACCATTGCGTTGATCGTTTTTGCGCTCTACCAGCTGTCAATAACCTTCGTGGTAAGGAACAAGGAAAAAGAAATTGACGCCCAGGCAACCAAGTATGCTGCAACCTTTACCGGCATATCTGCTGACTCAGTTGAAAAGCTGAGGCTCGCCCGCAGGCAGGCTATCTCTGATAGCATGCAGACAGAGGTGATCTTTAATGCAGGTATCAAGAAGTACACACTTCAGGCTGCTAAAGAAGAAGAGCTGAAGCTGGGTCTTGACCTGCAGGGTGGTATGAACGTAACGCTGGAAGTGAGCCTCGATGAGATGGTTCGTTCTATGTCTAACAATCCTAAAGACGTGGCGCTGAACAAGGCGATAGCCGCGGCTATGGATAAGAAAGCCAACAGCGATGCCAACTTCATTACGCTCTTTGGCGAGGCTTACCTGTCGCAGAACCCTAACGGTAACCTGGCCAGCCTGTTCATCAAGCCAACAGAAAAGAAGATACTGCGCGAGTCTAAGAACGACGAAGTGCTGAAAGTACTGAACGAAGAAGCTAAAGAAGCCATCACTCGTACTTACAATGTACTGCGCTCTCGTATAGATAAGTTCGGTGTATCAAGCCCTAACCTGAACCTGGACGAGAAGAAAGGTATCATCTCTGTAGAACTGGCAGGCGTTACTAATCCAGAGCGTGTACGCCAGTACTTGCAGGCTACTGCAAAACTGCAGTTCTTCGAAACGTACAGCAACGAAGAGATCATACAGTCCTTATCTTCAGCTAACGACGCTCTTGCGCGTTACCTGGCAGGTGTAAAAGATACAACTGATACTACCAAGGCTGTAGCAGGCGCAGACAGCGCTAAGGCAGCAGGTACTAAAGATACAGGCAGCCTGAAGGATATGCTGGCTAAGGGCAATGATAAGGCTCCCGCAGCAACCGACAAAGCTGGTTCTCTGAAAGAAGAAGAAGCTAAGGCTAAGAATCCGCTGTTCATCCTGATGAATCCTTACGTGGATCCTCAGAACGGACAGGCTGTTAGCGGCCCGGTTGTTGGTCTGGTACAGAAGAAAGATACTGCCAAGCTGAACAAATACCTGGCACTCGACGTGGTAAAATCTAAACTGCCACCGAACGTAAAACTGATATTTGGTGCTGAAGAAGGTAAGAGCCCTGTACTGATGGTGTATGCCGTAAAGGTGCCACCGGGAGGTACTGCCAAGCTGGAAGGTGACAACATCACTAACGCTCGTGCAGACTTTAACCAGCTGAACGGTAAGCAGGCTGTATACATGGATATGAACCTTACAGGTTCTCACCTGTGGAAGGAAATGACAGGCCGCAACGTTGGCAAATTTATAGCCGTGGTACTGGATGACAAGGTTTACTCTTGCCCTCGCGTACAGGGTGAGATCGCAGGTGGCAGCACCGAGATCATGGGTAACTTTACACCGGAACAGGCAAGTGACCTTGCCAACATCCTGAAGAGTGGTAAGCTGCCTGCACCGGCACACATCGTTGCTGAGCAGGTGGTAGGTCCTACCCTGGGTAAAGAGAATATCGACAAGGGTATCAATTCCCTGGTCATCTCTTTCGTAGTAATATTCGTACTGATGCTGGTGTACTATAACACAGGTGGTATAGTTGCCGACATTTCCCTGATACTGAACTTGCTGTTCACTATCGGTATCCTGTCTATCTCATTGCTGCATGCTACACTTACCATGGCAGGTATCGCCGGCCTTGTACTCACCATTGGTATGGCCGTGGATACGAACGTTATCATATTCGAGCGTATCAAGGAAGAACTTACTGCCGGTAAGACATACAGGGATGCAGTAGCAGAAGGCTATCGCAGGTCCTATGCTCCGGTGCTCGATGGTCACATCACTACGCTTATCACAGCTATCATCCTCTTCATCTTTGGTCTGGGCCCTGTAAGAGGCTTCGCTACCACACAGATAATAGGTATCCTGCTGTCATTGTTCTGCGGTATCCTGGTATCTCGTCTTATTACAGACATCTACACCAGCCGCGAGCGTCACTTCAACTACTTCACCGGCTTGTCTAAGAGCATCTTCCGCAAGGCGCACTTCAAGTTCGTAGAAGCCAGGAAGTACACGTACATCATCTCTGTTATCGTATTCATCGCAGGTATCAGCACATTCTTTGTCGGTTTCGACAAGGGTGTTGAATTCAGCGGTGGCCGTGCGTACAAGGTGAAGTTCCCTGCTACACATACCACAGAAGATGTAAGGGCTAAACTGAAACCTTACTTCGGTTCATACCCTACAGTTAAAACCGTAGGTAACGACAAGCAGCTGGAAATAACTACAGAATACCTGATCACAAAATCTGGTCAGAACGTAGACAAGCAGGTAGAAGAAAAACTGCTGGAAGGTTTGAGCAAAGAGAACCTGTTACCAGCAGGTACCACTATCGAAACATTCAAGCGCACTTATCTGCAGCAGTCTACTACAGTACTGCCTACGATATCAGACGACCTGAAGCGTGGTGCGGTATGGGCAACAGTATTGTCACTGGCAGCTATCTTCATCTACATCCTGTTGCGTTTCCGCAAGTGGCAGTATTCACTGGGTACCGTGCTCTCATTGTTGCACGATATCGCGGTAACACTGGCTGTGTTCTCTTTCTTCAAGGGTAAGGTGCCATTCGCACTGGAAATAGATCAGCACTTCATCGCTGCCGTACTTACCGTGTGTGGTTTCTCTATGAACGATACCGTTATCGTATTCGACCGTATCCGTGAGTACTTCCGCAAGTCTCCTAACGAGGGTAAGGTGAGCATCATCAACCGCGCCATCAACGATACGCTGAGCCGTACGATCATGACGTCACTCACCGTATTCCTTACGCTCGTTATCCTGTTCTTCGTAGGTGGTGAGGCAACCAAAGGTTTCGCCTTCGCTATGATGATCGGTGTGGTAACAGGTACATACTCTTCTATCTTCGTAGCCGCTCCGGTACTTGTTGACATGGACAAGAGCGATTCACTGAAAGTTGAGAATGACGCTGAAGCCCGCATAGAAGAGCTGAAGAAACTGGCTTAATTTCAAACAAATATATAGTTCAATAGCCCCTGCCGCAAGCAGGGGCTATTTTGTTTATCTGTAGCATAGTTATATTTATCTTTGTAAAAACACGTGTATGAAACTGGCGGATCTGGATATGAATGCGACCTACACCTACGCAGACTATTTCAAATGGAAGTTTGAAGAGCGCGTAGAACTTATCAAAGGGCGCATATTTAAAATGAGTCCTGCGCCTGGTCGTGTACATCAGGAAATTTCTACCAATTTACAAGGTGCATTATTCATATATCTGCAAGGCCATAATTGCAAACTCTATTCAGCACCATTCGATGTAAGGATTCCGCGTAAATCAAAAGACGATAAGGATATTCTCACTGTTTTGCAGCCAGATATTTGCGTTGTTTGCGATCTTTCTAAACTGGATGATAAAGGGTGTCTCGGCGCTCCCGATCTTGTAATAGAGATACTATCCCCATCTAATAACAAGAAGGAACTTAAGAATAAATACGAGGTATACGAAGAAGCAGGCGTAAAAGAATATTGGGTAGTTTACCCAACCGAACCCGGCATAATGATACACACACTTATAGACGGAAAATACGTGCCTTCGCGTATGTTGGTAGATGGTGCTGCGGCATCAACAGTATTATCAGGATTTACAGTAGATGTTGAAACGCTGTTTAAGGATATTGAATAGCTTCCGATAACCTTATTTGTTGATCTATGAAATACCTCGTTACCACATGTATTCTGCTTGCCTTATGTAGTTGTGTAGAAAGACGCAGCATAATAATACCTCCCAAGCATATTACTATCCTTCCGTTAGATGCTCGCGGTTTGCGGTGGACTGGTATGATTATCAGATAGGCTTTAACAGGGAACATACATTGCAATTGCATCACCTGGCCACAGACAAAGACAGTATACACTTACGCCTCTGGAACGATAGAGGTTCTGTTGTGGATATATGGAGTGGT
This sequence comes from Chitinophagaceae bacterium, assembly GCA_947455215.1. GTDB lineage: Bacteria > Bacteroidota > Bacteroidia > Chitinophagales > Chitinophagaceae > Flavipsychrobacter. The sequence goes on along the minus strand of CANGNA010000020.1, from coordinate 13,167 downwards.
GATGGCAATACATATTTGGGAGTGGTGACCAGTTATGTAGACACAGACGATGATGCATCATACGACGGGTATCCTAATGTCACACGTCTGCTAAAGGATACTATTGATCCTGCTACAGTAAAACATGTGATGGCAAAATGGATGGCCGATATATTTCCTGATTCTTCTATTTTGAGAGACTGGAGTTCTGGGTTTGATGGTATTGCTTTCCGCTCGGAGTATGCAACGCATGGCAGCTACACAAGCATAAGACTTTGGGCGCCGGCTTATCAGCAAAGTGTGTCGGCTCATTCTTTGGTCAGTAATATAAGATCTATAGATTCGATGCTGCAACTGCGGCAACACTTCAGCAGGTTGTATGACTCTCTTAAGCCCGGTCGTTATGCAGCCTGTCGCGGTTACCTCGGCTGCTTTACAAAGCCTGCTGTTGAATTGAAGGAAGTAAAAGAGACGTACGAGCAGCATAAAACCTACATCCTCAACCGCCTGCACGATAGTTCGTATTACTATCCGGCGGGCCATACGCCTACACACTAGTTCCACCCACTATACCCATCTGCCCGTATTTGTTCACGATCTCGAATACTTTGATGTTGATGTCGTGCTTTAGATTGGCCAGTACATAGCCGGTTGGCAGCGGGTGAGACAGGTGGTAGGCCACCGCTAACTGGAAGGTCTCTTTCTCAAAATTATCCAGCGATACCGTTACCGGGTCTTTCACCACATCGAAGGTGTGTAGTGCCTGCTTTATCTCATCGGTCATTTTATTCAGTGCCTCGTGGCTGATGCCGTATTTTATATTGGCGGTCAGCTTTATGCCGCGTGTACTGCGGTTGGATAGGTTAACAAGGTTCTGGCTCACTAAGTTCTGGTTGGGCACTATGTAGGCCGATCCGTCGCTGTTGCGCAAGCGTGTACTGCGGAAGCCTATACGCTCTACAGTAGCCTCCACATCGCCCAGCTTTATAGTGTCGCCTGTAAGAAAGGGCTTGTCCGATAAGATGGTGAAGGCGGCAAAGAAATTTTCCACGGTCTCTTTACCGGCCAGCGCTATGGCCACACCACCAATACCCAGGCCGGTGATAAGGGCCGGTACGTTTACATGAAATACAGCACCCAATATCCAGAAGCCGCTCAGTGTCCAGGTCAGTAACTTAGACATCTCCTTGATCAGCGGCAGCATCTGCTCTTTCGACTGGTTGCTCTCTTCCTGTGCCTTGCCCATGCGGATGTAGTACAGGAAGTCTATGATGCGGGTGACCACCTGGGTAAAGAAGATGATGAACACCAGCAGGAAGATATGGTCGGTAAGCGTGCCCAGGTTGATATTGATGCCCTTCTTGGTAGCTGCCCTATGCAGGTTCACAGAATCCAGGAAGCCCGCTATCTGCTCTGCTGCAACAAAGTACAGTATAGTTTGCAGCAGCCGCTCCAATGGTTTAAAGAGCATGTTGCGCAACATGTCTTTATGCTTCATGTAGCTGTAGCGCGATGTGAGCCAGCCGCTTACCCGCGTCAGCCACGTGGCTATAGGCTTCTTCAGCAGCAGCGTCAGCACAACGATGGCAACAAACCACGCGTACCCCCACAGGGTCTCATTCCCATACTTTTGGTTCAATACATTCCAGTCTATGTCAAGCATCATTGTCATTGAACGATACGGTTCAAAATTAAAATAACGTTGCAAAATAAGCCCGTGCGCCGCCGTTGTGCCTTCTGACCAACGGCCACGGGACGTATTCGTTTTCGGTCACTCCCCTCTTGCCAAAGAGGGGACGATATTCGACCAGCCGAAGGCGTGTTGTCGAATATCGGGGGTGATAGGTCAGAATACTATACCGCTACATTAAACTCCCTTAGCGCATCGTTCAGGCTCGTCTTCATATCTGTCGACGCCTTGCGGGTACCTATGATCAGCGCACAGCTTACCTGGTATTCGCCCGCGGCAAATTTCTTGGTATAGCTGCCCGGTATCACTACGCTGCGCGCAGGTACGCGGCCTTTATACTCTATCGGCTCAGGGCCACTTACATCAATGATCTTGGTGCTTTGTGTCAATACCACATTGGCACCTAATACCGCTTCTTTTTCAACGATCACGCCTTCTACCACTATACAACGGGAGCCTATGAAACAGTTGTCTTCAATGATCACCGGCGATGCCTGCAATGGCTCCAATACGCCGCCTATACCTACACCACCACTCAGGTGCACATGCTTACCTATCTGTGCGCAGCTGCCTACGGTGGCCCAGGTATCTACCATGGTGCCTTCATCTACATACGCGCCTATATTCACATAGCTTGGCATCAGCACTACGTTGCGGGCTATATACGCACCGTAGCGGGCCACCGCATGCGGTACAGCCCGTACGCCAAGGCCTGCATAGTCTTTCTTCAGCAGCATCTTATCGTAAAACTCAAAAGGCTCTACGTTCCAGGTTTGCATAGGCTGTATGCCAAAGTATAGCAGAATGGCCTTCTTTACCCACTCTTGTACTTCCCAGCCTTCTATACGGGGTATGGCCACGCGCAGGCGGCCCTTATCTACCTCTTCTATAACGGCGCGTACGGTATCTTTATATTTTTCGTCCTTCAGCAGTTCGCGGTTGGCAAATGCTGCTTCTATATGTTCCTGCCACTCTCTCATAATAGTGTGTATGTTTTAAAATATTGGAGGCGCAAAGATACTTATCTCCCTGCGCCTCCGGTAGTATTGATGTTTGTTAAAAATTACTTGATCAGCGTGTCTATCACGGCAAATATCCTATCCATATCGGCCTGTGTGAGGTTAGAGCCCGATGGCAGGCAAAGGCCGTTGGCAAACAACTCATCGCAGGTACCGTTGCCATAGTACGGATACTTGCTGAACACCGGCTGCAGGTGCATTGGCTTCCACAGCGGGCGGCTTTCTATATTGTCCTTCTCCAGCGTCAGGCGCAGGTCTTCCCTGCTAAAGCCCGCTACTGCAGGGTCTATCAATATGGTGCTCAGCCACCTGTTGCTGAAGTAGCCTTGCGGTTCGTCTACAAACGATATGCCCTTTACACCTTTCAGCTTGGTTACATATTGTTGGTATATAGCTCTGCGCTGTTCTATGCGAGTAGCCAATACCTCCATCTGTCCGCGGCCTACACCAGCGCAAAGGTTACTGATGCGGTAGTTGTAGCCTATTTTGGAGTGCTGGTAGTGCGGGGCCTCATCGCGCGCCTGTGTAGAGAGGAAGCGGGCTTCCCTTACCAGGTCGGCATCGTCTGACACCAGCGCGCCGCCGCCCGATGTAGTGATGATCTTATTGCCGTTGAACGATAGTACGCCTATCTGGCCAAAGGTGCCGCACATCTCGCGGTTGATAGAAGAGCCCAGGGCCTCGGCAGCATCTTCCAGTACGGGTATCTTGTAGCGGTTGGCCATGCCCATGATCTCGTGCATTTTTGCCGGCATGCCGTACAGGTGCACCGGTATGATGGCTTTCGGTTTCTTGCCGTTGGCCATACGGTCCTTTATGGCTTCTTCCAGCAATGCCGGACTCATGTTCCAGGTCTCTTTTTCGCTGTCTACAAACACCGGTATGGCGCCTACATACGCTATCGGGTTGGCCGATGCAGAGAAGGTCATGCTCTGGCAGATCACCTCATCACCCGGCTGTACACCCAGTAATACCAGGCCCAGGTGCAGGCCTGCCGTGCCCGAACTAAGCGCGGCTACGTGGTGCCCTTCGCCCAGGAACAGCGACAGGTCTTGCTCAAAGCCATTTACATTGGGGCCCAGCGGGGCTACCCAATTGGTGTCGAAGGCTTCCTTTACATAGTTCTGTTCTGTGCCGCCCATATGCGGAGACGACAACCATATCTTAGCGTTCATTTCTTATTGTTGTTTTGTTTTGATCACTTTTGCCGGGCATCCTACAGCCGTAGCATAGTCTGGTATATCCTTTATAACGGCAGCGCCTGCACCAATGGTGCACCACTTGCCTATTCTTATTCCTTGTATCACGCTGGCACCAGTGCCAATGTGCGTACCCTCGCCCACCTGCACGTCGCCGCTCAGCGTGGCATTGGGCGATATGTGCACATAGTCTTCCAACACACAATCGTGGTCTATAGACGCGCAGGTGTTAATGATGCAGTGCCTGCCTATCTGCGCATCTGGGTTCACCCGTGCACCGGCCATCACTACAGTACCTTCGCCCACGGTAGCCCTTTTAGATATGTAGGCATCGGTATGTATGGCGGTGCCGAATTCGGCGGTTGTTTTAAAGCGCTCTGCAACCTTTCTGCGTGTAGCATTCACGCCTATACTGATGACCATTTTACCGGGCAATGGTTCACCCGGCGCTACCGGCTTTTCCACCGGGTATTGCCACATGTCGGGTTTGTCAGCATCGTCCCATACCCGTATGTCGGTATCGTTCATGCTCTCCAGTATTTCCAGTATCACTTTGCCATGTCCGCTGGCTCCGTAAAGTATCATGCGCGTTATTATGCCGGAACTTTGTCTTCCGCTTTTTTTCTCATTAATTTATTCACCCACTTTTTATCCATGAACGGACGTTCTACATACAGGTAGAATACTGCCGAAATGCCAATGATGCAAAGGCATAGTATAGCAAACTGCAGGAACAGGTTCGGGAGGTAATAATCGGTAAATTTCAAATTTACTGTGAACTTGCCCAGCATAGATATGATGGTGTAATGCAGCAGGTATATGGTATAGCACATGCCCCCTATGATAGGTATGAATTTATAGCTGAAAACAGCCTTTACTATTTCGTTATTCAGGATGATGTAGTAGAACAAACCTATCATAAACGGCAGGGCTATCTTTTCGGGCAGGTCTTCCATACCATATGTATGTGTCATTGGCATCAGGAACATTACAAGAAAGGTGATGAGGCCCAGCCATGCCACCCATTTTTGTTTGAAGAAATCTTTGGCCCAGCCGCTCACATACAGGTCGCCTATAAGTATGCCTATAAGAAAGTGTTGGATGTGCGCGTAAATACTAAGGAAGGTTGGCGGGTAGAAATTCTGGAGCAGTACAAAGCCCACTATAACCGCCGTGATGAGACCGCGCCGCATAGCTGTTGACAGTGACAATATCCTGAACATGAATGGTGCCATGATATAATATTGTATCTCCACCTCCAGCGTCCAGGCTACTACGGTAACCAGGGGTGTGGTGTGGTATATCATGTTGTGAGAGTAAATAAAGGAGGCGAGCAAGCTGGGAAACAGTACTTTAAAAGGATGTACATGCAGCGCCAGCTGGGCGCAGAAGATCACCGTCATCACAATAAAATAAGGTGGCTCCAGGCGGGTAAGCCTGCGTACGAAATACTGTTTGATATTCATGGGCTTGCCACCCTTCAGATAATGGTTGGCAAACGGGATACATAAGATAAAGCCGCTGATAGCAAAGAAAAGCGGTACGCTCCTGTCGGCCTGGTCCATGAATCGGTTGAACCAGGGATAGTCTGACGTGCTATCTGCAAAATGTATGGTGGTCTTTTCCAGGAAATACCCCCTGATGTGGAAAAGCGTAACAAGAAATAATGAAAGAAACCTCATTCCGTCGATCTCGGCCATATATACGCCGTTGCTGGTGATCCTACGAAATTTGTTTGCTAAATAGGTAAGCATATTTTTCCGGGACTATTAATTTACAAATATATCCATCTAATTGCAAATTTTACCTGTTTTAGCTATTATCTTATTGTCGCCAGCGCGGCAGTGGCCTGGCGATCAGGTAAGTACTTACTACTGTTGAAATGGCGTTAATTTTATGATCAAATGAACTGTTATGTGGATCGTCTATGCTCTGCTGTCTGCGCTGTTTGCTGCACTGGTGGCCATCTTTGCCAAAATGGGTATCAAAGGTGTGGACTCTGACCTAGCCACTGCCATCCGCACCACGCTTATATTGGTCATTACGTGGGGCATAGCGCTGGCTAAAGGCGTAGTTGGGCAGGCGGCCACCCTTACCCGTACTAACTGGCTGTTCCTTATTCTTTCGGGTTGTGCTACGGGGCTATCGTGGTTGTTCTATTTCCGGGCATTGCAGCTGGGGCAGGTGTCGCGGGTGGCGCCAATAGATAAGCTGAGCGTGGCCATTGCCATCGTCCTGTCGATCATATTCCTGCATGAGAAGCTTACCTGGCAGGAATGTTGTGGTGTGGCGCTCATCATAGGCGGTACATTGCTGCTTATCTTGAAATAGATTGTTATTATGGTATGTAAAAAGCGCCCCGGCAATACCGGGGCGCTGCTATTGCTAAATGTGATGCTGCTTATTCTACAACAAACCTGAAGACCTTGCCTTTGCCCTCATTGCTCAGCTTCAGCATGTATACGCCGGCTGGCAGGTCGCGTACCTGAACCGATTGGTTCAAAGCACTGTTGCTTACCTGTGTGTTGCCGCTGTAAACCGTCTGGCCAATGGCATTGGTTATGTCCATGGTCACGTTACCTTCGCTGATGTTGGACAGCAGGCCTTTGATGGTGAAGCTGCCATTGTTCGGGTTCGGGAACAGTTCTATGTTCTCGAACTCAGGCGATACGTTGGCTACTGCGGTAGGTATGTGTATGATAATGGTATTGCTTACGCCCAGGTTGGCACATACTGCATTACTGGCCACCTCTACACGAACAGAATCTCTGCGGGTAATGCCGCTCAGTATGTAGGTGTTAGTAGTAACGCCCGGTACCGGCGTATTGTTCAGATACCATGTGTAGCTGGTAATTGCAGGACCGGTAACTACCGCATGGAATGTTACTGTAGCGCCCGGGGCCACATTGGTATCGGGCGTGGCGGTTATGGCTACCACCGGCGTGTTGTTAAGCACGGTAACGGTGATCACATTGCTGGTATCGTGCGGCTTATCGGGGCACCTTACGCTACTGGTAAGCTGGCACCATATGGTAGTGCCGCTGGTGAGCGTTGGTGCAGACCATGTGCTGGTTACAGCGCCAACGATAGGCATTGTAGGACTGCTCATCCACTGGTAAGTAGGCTCGAAACCTGCATTGGTAACAGCAGCTGTAAAGTTAAGCGCTGTGCCTACGCACACGGTATCGTTAGGCGCTACTGATATTACAATATTTGGTGTGTCCGTTGGATAGGCTGTAATATGTATGGTGTCTCGACCAGATGGACAACCATCCAGCGTATCTACCAGGTAGTAGTAGCCGGTATCGGCAGGTGTGATGCCTGTCCTTACCGGATTCTGCAGGGCTGAGCTGAAACCGCCCGGACCGCTCCAGTTGTAGGTGAAGATACCAGGGTAATTGCTGTACCCGAACAGGTTGAGCGTGCCACCCATACAAACCGGAGCATTACTGCTGTCGGTTGGGGTTGGCGGGATAAATGAATTTACCAGTACGTTGATGCTGTTGGTAGATGGCGGACAGTTGTTAGCGTGCGTTACGCTTACTGTGTATACGCCACCATTAGCAGCTGTAACTGATGGTATTGATGGATTTTGCTGCGTGCTGCTGTATGAGCCCGGGCCAGACCAGCTGTAGCTGTTAACAGCATAGCTTGCTGAAGCGCTGAGGTTAAGTGTCATGCCGACGCAAAGTGGAGTGTTGGCATTGATGCTCGGAGCAGGTAGTGATGATACCACATTGATGTTGATGTTGTTGTCAACAGAAGTAAAAGCAGGGTTGGTGGATACAATACGGATACGGTAGCCATTGCCCGGCGTGGTACCTACGGGGATGGTGCAGGTTATAGGGCCATTGGTTGTTGATGCTATAGTGCCTATCTGCACAGGTGCTGCGAAGTTGCCGCTGGCATCAGAAAGCTGCACACGGAAGTTGTTGCCTGTGGCGAAGTTAAAGTTCACTGTATCGCGGATAGTGAAGGTAGTACCAGGGCAAAGCAGTGTGTCGATAAATGGCTGCTTGATGGTAACGATGGTATCGCGGTAGAATTTAGCTACGAATCCATCTGAAGTACCACCGCCGTAGGTGGTTTGAGCAGCGCCAGTTGTAGACAAAGCCGTGCTCGCGGTGACGCCACCGATAGTAATGGCCGATGCAGTTCCTGATACAGGTGATTCAGCGATAATTGAGTTAGCGCCATCTGTACCTGTTTTGCCAAAATAGGTAGAGTAGATCTTTTGTCCCAGGGTGTTATATTTAGCTATGAATGCATCGGTGGTGCCGCTCAAAGCTGTTTGATAAGCGCCTGTTGATGCGATACCTGTGCTGCCGGTAACGCCTGCAATAGCTATGTTGCCAAACTGGTCGGTACATACACCATTACCCATATCGTCTCCTGCGCCACCAAAGTACGCACCCCAGATCTTAGTACCCGTGCTGTTGAATTTCATCAGGTAGGCATCTTCAATACCTGCGAAGTTGTTGGTGTACGATACACCTGAAGAGATATTGTCGGAGCTGGATGTGGTGCCTACCAGATAAATATTATGTAGTGCATCAGACATAAGTCCCTTGCCGATATCGCTGCCGCTACCGCCAATATAGGTACTCCACAATACTAACGGAGAAGTGCCATTTGCTTTTATGTATGCCAGGAAGCCATCGTCGACACCGCTCAGCGAGCCTGACAACGCAATACCCGTGGTACTGTTAGTAAAGCCTGTAGCGGCAATAAAGGTGTTATTGTTCACTGCAATGGCGTCTATTTCGTCGTCGCCATCGCCGCCAAGGTAACTGGCCCATGTATTTACACCTGTGCTTGAGAATTTGGCAATATAGCCATCCTGTGTGCCGTTCAGCGAAGTACCGTCGGTAGAGGCCATATCTGCACTTCTTGTTTTGCCGGCTATGAATACGTTGCTTGTTGCGACGCTGTCACAGATCACTGTAAGGCCTTCATCATCATTGGCACCACCTATATAAGTGCCCCATGTCCTGCCGCCGCTGAAATTGTTCAGTTTCATCAGGAACATGTCTTTGCCTCCGTTATTGCTATTCTGGTAGGCAGTAAGTACGGGTGCAGCAAGTGTAGTGCCAGTGGTGGTGGTGGTGCCTCCAAAATAAACGCCTGATGAAGCGTTATCCAGAGCTATGCTCATGCCCATGTCATCTCCGGTGCCACCGCAATAGGTGGCCCATGTCACAACGTTGCCAGCAGCAGGATACTTAACGACAAAAGCATCATATGATCCACCACCGTAAGTATTCTGGAAGGTACCGGTAGTGCCAAGTCCGGAGCTTGCGGTGTAGCCGGTTGCATATATATTACCACCAGTGCTGGTCTTAATAGACATCACCACATCCTCGTTAGTGCCACCAAAATAGGTGCTCCAGTTCAGGTAAGGGTCGATGGTCAATGAGCCATTGTATTTGCCTGTGGCAAAGCTCACCACATTACCATCCAGCTGAAAGCGGCTGCTTACCGGCTTATGGGTGCGGGTCTCGAAGGCCACCGGTGTTTTTTCGGTGATGCTGCCCATTGGTGTTTCGGCAGTGATGCTGCCGTCTTTACCAATGCTGAGCGCTGTGGCGCCACCGTATTGCAGTTTTATCTGACTTGGGTCGCCGCCGGGACGTACCACAAAGTCGTATTCTACCTTACCATCCTTCACATACAGTACCCAGTCGATATTCGGGTAAACGTTGGTATACGTTATCTTCTTGTAAGCGTTGGCTACTACGCCTTCGGGGCCTACCTGCGGGATATAATAGTTCTCGTGGTAGTCTATCCTATCGGCAGAGGTAACCTTTGCATGTGTATTGGCACCTACCAATGTTACATCCATGCGGTAGGTAGATATGGTTGGGGTTTTAGCACCTGCCACCACGTCCTTGAACTGGTAATGCAGCTGGCCATCGCCCACAAAAAGCGCCACGCCTTTGCCGCTCAGCTTGAACTGTACGTCCATGCGAGAGTGGTTATTCTCGTCCAGTACCTGGCCTTTATTCTCCACAAAACAGAGCGGTTTTCTTATACCTTCTGCCTGCATGGTTTTGAGGTCTTTGGCAAATGCAGATACCGATAGGAGGCAACCGGCAATAAACAGCTGGCATTTTGTACCATTAAAATACATATGCAAAAATTTGTTGGTTATTATTATAAGCTGCAATGTAATAAACAAATCACAAAAAATGAAGTTTTCAGCCCGTTGTTTCAGGTGTTTGGCCACACCTGAAACAAACCAGTAGCCCCAGCGAGGCAACAGCTCTTTATGTGTTAGTGTGGCTACAAACGGGTGGCCCCCATTCGCACATGGTCATTTATTTGAATATCTGCGTTTTCGAATGGGTATCTTTCGCTCTTTCAGAGCTCATATGAGACGGGCATATTCCCGGGACTACCGTCCCGGGCTATTGTCTTCCGGTCTTTCATACTAGGATGATATTTATGGCGATGAATATTTATATAGTGTTTTTTAATCGAGCAGTTTCGGTCTTTCTCGGTATACTTTCCAGATAAATTCGCCAAAGAGGGTGTTGGCCCAGGCGAACCATGCGCGGCTATATTTGGAAGCATCGTCTTTATTAAAAGATTCGTGCATGAACCCTGTGCCGGCATGTGTGTGCTGCAAGGTGTCGAGACACATCTTGATTTCTTTATCATCATTGGACGTAAGACCGCGCATAATGATGCTGATGGGCCATATCATATCCATGCCCACATGCGGCCCGCCGATGCCCTCGCCCGCTGTACCCTTGAAGAAGAACGGGTTGTTCTCTGATAGTACATATTTGCGTGTGTTGGTATATGTCGGCTTGTCCAGTAGTTTGCTATCGCCCAGCAGGTAGGGCAGGGATAGCAGGGATGGTACGTTGGCATCGTCCATCAGGTTGCTGCTGCCGTAGCCGTTCACCTCGTAAGCATATATGTTGGTATAGCGGTCGGTTTTTACGGTGGCTGCTTTCAGCAAAGCTTCTTCCACCTGGGCTGCCAGGGCGTAGATGACTGAAGTATCTGCGGTGACGTCGGCCTCCTTCATCATCTCCGCCATTTGTTGCAGCGATACTACGGCAAACATATTAGAAGGGATGAGGTAAGCATAAACGGTAGCATCGTCGCTGGGGCGGAACATAGAACAGATGAGTCCGTTGGGTTTTACGGGGTAGCCGTAACCGTTCATGGGGATGCTATCGGTAGCATACGGGCTGCTGCGCATGAACCTGTATGGCCCCTTACCCTCCATACGCTGCTGGGTTTTAAACGTTTGCACCACCAGGCTCATGGCTGCTTTCCAGTTGTCGTCCATAAAGGAAGCGTCGCCGGTCTCTTTCCAGTAAGCATGTGCGAGGCGTATGGTGTAGCAAAGACTGTCGATCTCCCATTTGCGCTCATGGATGCCGGGTTGCATAGCGGTGTCGTCGTTCTTCCACTCGCTTATTTTTGTCTCATCTTTATAAAAAGCATTAGCATAAGGATCTTTTAATATGCATTTTACCTGCCGGTTGATGACGCCGAGTATCAGCATCTGCAGCTCCCTGTCTTCTTTGCAAAGGGGGAGGTATGGCCACACCTGTGCGGAAGAGTCGCGGAGCCACATGGCATCTATATCGCCGGTTATCACATATGTGTCGGGCCTGCCATTGGTGGTAGTGTGATCTACTGTTGTATCGAGCGTGTTGGGGAAGCAGTTGCCAAACATCCAGGCCAGCTCTTTATTGCCGATGTTCTTGCTTACCTCGGCAATGAGTTTTTCTACTGCCTTGCTGGTGAATTTTCGCTTTTCGGTGGCAACGCGAACGCTTGGGAAAGTAGTGTCTGAACCGGTGCCTGCAAAGCTATACCTGCTGGCAACCATCCCGGCGGCAGCCAGTGCTGATGTTTTGATAAAGAAACGCCTCTTCATAGTTTAAATGTAGGGTGAAAATGGGTGTGGATGAACGATAATGAATAAAAAAATTGCAAACTGGATGTTTCCCGGTTGGTTGCTTAAACCCCGACCCTAAAGGGAGGTGATATTCGAGAAACAGTTTGTTGGTTCTTTTGCTCCGAACATAAAAAATGAAGCGAACCGGGTGTGATGTTGATTGGTTTTTAAGGGGTTATGGGTTTGAGACCGGGTGTTTTTTGTTGTCTGAATCAGAATTGGCCAGAATTTTAAAATTTACAGAATTGGTATTTGTCTGAATCAGTATGGCCAGTATTGAAGTATTGGGAGTATTGATTTAAAAAATGCAGCAAATCCAATGACCGTGTCGCACTTCGACAAGCTCAGTGTGACACTATGTGGCGGTTGCCGTCCTGAAGAATGACTACGGGCTCTCCGGATAACACCTCGCAGAGACCGAGTTTGTTGTTAGTGTAGTTGAATTATTGATTTAAAAAAATGAAGGAAACCGGGTGCATACGCTGCGCGAGAGCGAAGTGCGGGGAGCGGAGAGCGGGTGTGTTGCGTTTGGAGTATCAATTTTAAAAAAACAAGCAAACCGGGTGTGATGTTGATTGATTCTTAAGGAGTTATGAGTTTGAGACCGGGTGTTTGCGCTGCGCGGTGGCGAAGTGCGGGAGCGGAGCGTGTAGTGTTTTAATATCGGTGGCATTCTGATAGGGAAGTAGCATGGTTTGGGTTTTGGTGGGTTCAAAGATACGTTGCGGGAAGGGCCGTTTCCAAATAAAGATATGCACAAAAGTATGGGGGGGCGAGGGTGTGTGGCGGTGGTTTAACTGGCCTATTTCCGTGTCGCCATTCGCCCCTTCTGCAAGCTCAGGGTAAACTTAGCTGCCAATGACACATTGCGTATGTCATTGATTTTTAATAATACTAAAACGAGCACTTCCCGATACAGCAATCACCCCCGATCCCGGCTGAGCCGGGAACAACACGTCTCTGCTCAGCCGAGACTGGTCGTACATCGTCCCCTCTTTTGGCCAACGCACAAGGCTATACAAAGATGAGTTTCCCATGTTTTTGTAGTGCTCGTGTGGTTATCGCCGAGTCCTCGCTTGCGCACTGTGGCCAGGCTTCGAGAGACTCGGCGAGGACACAATATCACAAAACGAATACGTCCGCCTGGAGCCGCAGGGTTGAAACCCTGCGCTATTATAACACGTCCTTACAGGACGGACCGGGTTTGGGTGCCTTGTGACCGTGTCGTGGTTCGACAAGCTCACCATGAACTGTGTTTAAAAACAAGTATTTTTTGAATAATTTTTGTCATAGTCTGCTCCACTGATCGCGACTGCAAACGCCTGTTTGAGCAACTTATTCACCACTGCCAACAAAGCC
>CANGNA010000019.1 GCA_947455215.1 Chitinophagaceae bacterium | reverse complement strand
TTCCGCTACAGTTATTTGTTCAGATGTCTTTTATTCCTTAATTTGTAGCATCGAAAAAAACTACCCGGTATATTTATGGCTAATGCAGATGTAAAACTGAATGTGCTGCTTATAGATGACGAGATAGAGGCCTGTCGTAATTTAAAGACCATCCTGCTCGAATATATAGACCCTGATATCAACATCATGGGTATAGCCAACAGTACTGCCGAGGCCGAAAAACAACTGGAGCTGCACAACCCCGATGCGGTGTTCCTGGATATAGAAATGCCGGGAGAAAACGCTTTTGCCTTCCTGGAGCGTATAGCACCTATTCACTTCGAAGTAGTGTTCGTTACTGCTTACGACGAGTATGCGGTCAAAGCTTTCAAACTGAATGCCGTAGATTACGTGCTGAAACCCATCAGCATTTCTGAGCTCAGCAATGCCGTTACCCGCCTGAAGGAAAAACTTATGCTGAAGGCACACTTCAATGCAGGCAACAACGAGTTCACAGAAATATCCAAACAGATCAACTCACGCCAGAAGCTGAACAAAATAGCGCTTAAGGGTAATAACAATGTAGAGATAGTAGCCTTTAAAGATATTCTTTATGTAGAGGCTTTTGGCGGTTATTCTAAGGTATTCTTCTACCGCGATAATGTGGTGGCCGATATGTTCACCAGCTATGCCATATCAGAATACGAGGAGATGCTGCCATCGGAAACATTCTTCAGGGTGCATAAATCTTACCTCATCAATTGCGACCAGGTAAAGAAGATTCATAAAGATGAAGCACCATCAGTACTATTACAGTCCGGCCAAACCATACCGGTTAGCCGCCGCAGGTTCTCTTCCATGCTCGAATTCCTGCAGACAAAACCGGTGACCAATGCATAAGAGGATCCTCCTCGTTCTTTGTGCATGGTTATGTTGCTTTATCAGGGGCTATGCCCAGGATTTTCCTGTCATACATTATACCGCAGAAGATGGTCTGCCCAGCAATACCGTCTATAGCGTATACCGCGATGATAAGGGCTTTTTATGGGTAGCGACAGATAAGGGCGTGGCTCGTTTCAATGGCATCCGCTTCGAGAAGTTCACCACATCCGATGGTATACCCGATAACGAGGTGTTCTTCTTTCGGCAGGATAAGCAGGGGCGCCTGTGGCTGGCCACTTATAATGGTGAGTTATGTTACTACCAGGACAGCCGCTTTCATACAGCCGTCAATACCCCGTTCCTTAAGCTACCTTTCAAAAATACATTCATCAACAAGATAACTATAGAGGCCGACAGCTCTATCACTATCATGTTCGATAACCATGAGAAGTTCATCAACATAGTTAAAGATCACATCGACATCATAGATATTGGTGCATCAGGCCATCTGTCTGGCTTCATATCTATGTACAAAATGCCGGGTGGACTGTTCCGCTTCATCTATGCCGATAGCTTTAAGGTGGCTGATAAGCACCATCACATAATAAGCCAGGGTACCCTGCGCCACAATTTCAGTCAGCGCCTGGAGCCACGTACTTTCGCCTATTCTATAGCGCAGGATCAGAAGTACATAGTAAGTGGTAACGACATCTTTACCACCGATATGAAGCGGATAAAGGTGATAGACGATCGCAATAAAAGCGGCCTTACAGCTAATCCCGTCTACTTCGATAAGGATGGCAAGTTCTTTATGGGCACCGATAACGGCCTCTTCATAGATGACTCCATCCACATACTGCCCGACTATAAAGTGACTTCCGTAACCCAGGATATTGAAGATAATTACTGGGTAAGCACCTTTTACAACGGCCTGTATGTGGTCAATAACAACTACGTTAACTTCCACCTGTACAACAAGGCATACGAGGGGAGCATCAGGTACGCCTATGCTGATAACGACCAGTTGTTCTACACCAATTCCGACAACAATATGTACAGCCTTTCTGGTGGGTTACAGAACTTGTTGTTCGACTATGTCCGTTTTTCTAAAGGTCGCCCGGAATCTGCCATTAATCATGGTTTCCTCATCACGCACCGGCAGGATGATGATACGTACGACTATTATAATTACTACAAAAACTACATTGTTTACATCCGCGATATACTGCACAACCGCATGGTACGCAGTGTGGCCACACCCTTCAATGATGTGGAGAGTGTGAAGTCTATCATTGATGCACGGAACAAAATGTACATCCGCACCATCAATAAGGTATACGCGCAGAACATGGCCGACTACCAGGATCCGGCACTTATGGGTGGCAAGAATGCACGCGAAGTGGCCGTTACAGACAGGATATTCGGCTTTGCACGCTCTACCAACGATAATATCTGGTTCTCTACCGTGAACGGCGTTTACAAAATAGCTGATACCGTTTTTGGCCGACAGGGACAGTTTGGCGATGTGACATTTAAAAAATGTGAGTTCATTGGCGATCTGTTAGTGGGCTATACTGCCAATAACCGTCTGCTGGTGTGCAGCCAGGCCGATGGCGCCGTGCATATAGACACGGTCATCAACCAGGATTGTATCTGGGATAAGTTCTACAAGATAGATAACGCTCATCTGCTCATCAGTACCAACGATGTGTACCGCCTGCTTACTATCAATCCGCCGGAGCTCAGCCCGAGATACACTGTTACCGGTATAGAGAACCCTATTTTGCCGTTGGGTGCAGAATGTTTTGCCAGCGATGGCCGCAATTGCTTTTTCTTTAATAATGGCGACATCACTAAAATGGGGGTGTACAACCTCTTGCAGCGCACTAAGCCTCCATCATTGTTTTTCGATCTGATCACATATGGTCGTATGCGCTATGTGATGCACGACTACCTGAAGGTGGCCTACCAGGGTAAGCAAAACATCTCCATCAGTTTTTCAACTCTTTCGTTTACGGGTAAAAGCGTGTTTTATCGGTATTCCGTGTCTAATAACGATGAGGATAACTGGCTGGAGCTTACTGGTGATCATATCGACCTTATCGCCCCCAAGTATGGCCGTTATAATATCAAGATAAAGGCCAAAAGCGTATCCAGTGCCTACTGTGCGCCAATAGAGTTTACGCTGGAGATAGCGCCGCCATTCTGGGCTACCTGGTGGTTCATCTTGTTATGTATAGTGGCTGGTGTTACTGTTGTTGTGCTCTATGTCCGTTACCGCATCCTGGTGGCATTCCGTAAGACTAAGGCCGAGAACGAAACTCAGATACGTTTCCTGAAGTCTGAATATAAAGCGCTGAATGCGCTTATGAACCCGCATTTCATATTCAATACGCTGAACAATGTGCAGGGTCTGGTGAACAGGAACGATAAGCTGGCCGCCAACGAATACCTGCGCATATTCGCCGACCTCATCCGCCAGAACATGCACAACGTATCTAAAGAGCTGATACCCCTGCAAAAGGAGATAGACCTGGTGACCAACTACCTCGCCTTGGAAAAGCTCCGCTTCAAAGAAATGCTCAATTACTCCATCAATGTAGATGATGAGGTGGAAACCACGGAGATAATGGTGCCGCCGCTGTTCATACAGCCGCTGGTGGAGAACTCTATAAAACATGGCATATTCCCCAAACAATCGGAGAACAGCCGTATAGATGTGAATGTATACGAGTCGGGCGATGTGCTGTACATAGACGTGCGCGACAATGGGGTAGGGCTGGCCCACTCCCGCAAAAAGGCCGATAGCAAGCACGAATCGTTCGGATTGAACAACATACAGGTGCGCACAGAGCAGCTCAGCATGATATTGGGCAAAAAAATTGAGTTCAGCCTGAAGGAGGTAAAAGACGATGCCGGCAACTGGACCGTGGCCTCTATAACGATGAGACTTTAATAGAAAATGCTTATCTTTGACGTTAGTAACGTGACGCGGTATTATGATATTGTCTTTTGGTTCAAAGTCTACAGAGAAGATATGGAATGGAGAAAGAGACAGTAAGCTGCCCGGAGAGATTCAGCAGACTGCAAGAAGAAAACTCAGAATGTTGAACAACTCTCAAACTGTAGGAGACTTGAGAATTCCTCCGTCTAACAGGCTGGAAAAACTGGCTGGCAACCTGAGAGAATTCTATTCAATACAGATAAATGATCAGTGGAGGATAATTTTTAAGTGGCAAAACGGGAACGCGTCAGAAGTAACGATCGTAGATTATCATTAACATGAAAAGCTTGAATAACATACATCCGGGTGAAATTCTGAAGGAAGAATTTTTGAATGAATTGGGTATATCTGCCTATCGTTTGTCTAAAGATACAGGCCTTCCTCAGACAAGAGTATCTGAGATAATAAAGGGCAACAGGCGCATCACCGCCGATACTGCGCTGCGCCTGGCAAAGTATTTCGGTACCACACCCAAATTCTGGTTGGGACTGCAGGATGATTTTGACCTGGAGGAAGAACAGCATGCCAAAGAGACAGAATTAAGCAATATCAGGCATTATGCTGCGTAGCGCTATTTAAAAATCAACTGCCATCCATTATATTTGTCTCCTGCATAAAACCTGTATAATAAATTTGTTATGAGATACATAGCTATACTTGCGTCCCTGTTTCTGTCTTTGTCTGTATCCGCACAGGATGTTGCCAACAAACTGGCCAATGCCAGCCACCGCACATGGATAGGCGCAAACGTATATGATGGATCGCAGCACGAGAATGTGAACAACCTTACGTTCTATACCAGCCACAAGGTGCAGGTGTTCGACCGTAAATACAATACACAAAAATCAACACAGCAGTGGTGGATAGCTACCGGTGAATATGTTTACGACAAGAACATCGTCATCAAAATAGGTAGCCGCATGTATGCTGCCGAGTTCACCAGGACCAACAATGGCCGCGACTTCCTCACCCTTACCCGCATCCCCGAAACCGACGAAGAAGACCAGGTTATAAAGACCTACTACGCAGAAGATTAGTTTCGATGACAACCTAAAATGATCTTCGCTCATCACGCCTGAGATAAGACCATAATTTTCCCTTTGATCTCTTATTCGGGATTATCGCCCCATTCCAGCACAACCTTTCCTGACCCTGCACGATTCTTCCATATTGCCCCCAATACATGTCATTGCCGCGTATGCGGCAAAAGGTTTGTAGGTATATGCCCCTCACCACGTTAGCGTGCCGTAGGTACGCAACAATCATTCAGCCATCGAGCAATTCAGCCATTGAGCCATTAAAAAAACGTATCTTTGCGCGCTTTTATGGTGAAGATAGATAATATAGAGCTGGGCGAATTCCCATTGTTGCTGGCCCCTATGGAGGATGTAAGCGACCCGCCGTTCCGTGCTGTGTGCAAGGAGCATGGCGCCGACCTGATGTATACCGAGTTCATATCGTCGGAAGGGTTGATACGTGATGCCATAAAAAGCCGCCAGAAGCTCGATATCTTCGACTACGAAAAACCAATAGGCATACAAATATTCGGTGGCGACGAAGACGCCATGGCCCTCTCTGCCAAAATAGTAGATGCCACCAAGCCCGATCTGCTTGACATTAACTTCGGCTGCCCGGTAAAAAAAGTGGTCTGTAAGGGCGCCGGTGCCGGTGTCTTGAAAGACATCGACCTGATGATCCGCCTCACCAAAGCCTGCGTGAACAGCACATCGCTGCCCGTAACAGTAAAGACCCGCCTGGGTTGGGACGAAAAATCGAAGAATATAGAAGAAGTGGCCGAACGCCTGCAGGATGTTGGCATCAAGGCCCTCACCATACATGGCCGCACCCGTGCCCAGCTGTATAAAGGCGAGGCCGACTGGACGCTGATAGCCAAAGTAAAGAACAATCCCCGTATCAAGATACCCATCTTCGGCAACGGAGATATAGACACACCCGAGAAAGCGCTGGAATACCGCAACCGCTATGGTGTAGATGGTATTATGATAGGCCGCGCCGCAATAGGTTATCCATGGATATTCCGCGAGGTAAAACACTATTTTGCCACCGGCGAGATCATGGCTATGCCCACTATCGAAGAACGCTTACAGGCAATACGCAAGCACCTGCAAGGTGCCCTTGCCTGGAAAGGCCCTAAGTTGGGCATACTGGAAATGCGCCCGCACTACGCCAGCTACCTGCGCGGCCTCAGCCATGTAAAAGAATTCCGCACCCGCCTGGTAACCACCGACAGCATAGAGGAAATAGAACGCATCTTCAACGATATACAGGAGTATTATATCCGCACTGCGGAAATGGTGTGATAGCCCATTTGTAAGAGTTGTTTACAAAACTTATTCCCAATCCTTTAATCCCCCCTCAAGGGTATAGATCTCGCTTTGGAATAACGATCGGATGGTCTTCACAGCTTCTTTGCTCCTTGCCCCCGATGCACAGTAGATGACCAGCGGCTTAGGTCCGTCCAGGTGGTCGAACAGCTGGTCCAGGTGTTCCATGGGTATGTTCAGCCCACCTATATTGAAGGCTTCATGCTCCTCGGGAGTACGCACATCTATCAGTTGGTAGCCATCAAGGTGCTGGCGCAGATCGGCCTGGCTGATGGATGGTAGTTTTTCTTCGGCTTGTGGCGGGCGTTTTATGTCATGTTCGGTTACCTCCGGCAACTTTATGGTGCGGCTCTGCATATAGCGGGCATCAAATACCAGCATGCGGCTGGTCAGCAGCTCGCCGGTGTTGGTCACTATCTTCACCGCCTCATTGGCCATCATGCAGCCTATGATACCCGCCAGGGTAGGGAACACACCGCCATCGGCACAATTAGGCACCATGGCTGTATTCACCTCGGGGTATACATCGCGGTAGTTTGGCGTGCGCAGACCTTCGGCATTCTTCATATTCCATACTGCCACCTGGCCTTCATACTGGTATATGGCGCCATACACCACAGGCTTGCCTGCAAACACGCATGCATCGTTAATAATATAACGGCTCTCGAAATTATCGGTACAATCCAGTATCACATCATATTGCCAGATAAGGTCCATGATGTTCTCTGCGGTAGCGCGGGTATCATACCATGTTACATTAGTATCAGGGTTTTGAGTACGCAACACCATGCAGGCTATGGCCGCTTTCTTTTGTCCAACATCCGCTTCGCGGTATAGTATCTGGCGATGCAGGTTGGTAATGGAGATCACATCATCATCGGCTATACACAATTGGCCTACACCCATGGCGGCAAGATACTGCGCCGCAGGGCAGCCCAGCCCGCCTGCACCTATCACCAGCATCTTAGAGCTCTTCAGCAATAGCTGCTTCTCCAGCCCGAAGTCGGGTAGGTTCACCTGGCAGCTATATCTCGACTGTTCTTGTCGCATGGTGCGGTTATTGAATGATGTTTCTTACTTTTTCTGCGTCTTCGGGCGTGTTGGTATTGGCTAATGCATCCGGGTACGGTGGTGTAAGAATAGCGGTATCGCTGTTGATAAGCACCTTACGCGGACATTTATAACCCTCCCGCAATTTACTCAATAATATGGTATAAGCAGCAGGCTCCCAGATAGTTATTAATGGTTCCGGCAATCCGTCGTGCGGACTACTAAAAGTAGTAGCAACTTTGGTCGCATCCCGGTTGGCCACCAGGTAGGCCAGCGTGGCATCATCCAGCAGGGGCAGATCGCAGGCCACTACCAGCCATGTAGCATCCGGGTACCGCTCAAATGCAGTAACAATAGCCGCCGATGGCCCCTGCCCGGCATAGGCAGGCACATCCGTAAGTGGCGTATAGCCCGCTTCCGTTATCTCAGCCGCCTGGTCATCTCGACAAGAGATGAATACCTCTTCGCAAAGTGTGCCCAGCATATCAGCCATATGGTAGCGCTGAGGCTTACCATGCCAGGTGAGCAGTCCTTTATCTGCACCCATGCGCGTACTTTTGCCACCCGCCAATACCAGCCCCTTAATCCTGCTGTTCTCTCCTGAGATCACTCTTGCCTCCTGTTTTTTCCAGTAATCGTGTTTCCTTTATCACTATATCGTGGCTCATGGCCTTGCACATATCGTATATCGTCAATGCCGCCATGCTGGCCCCGGTGAGGGCTTCCATCTCTATGCCCGTTTTGGCAGTAACAGTGGCTGTGCAGGTGATCTCGACTTCGTTTTCTTCATTCAGGTGGATGTGTACCTTACAATTATCCATAGGCAGCGGGTGGCACAACGGAATAAGTTCGCTGGTCTTTTTGGCTGCCATGATGCCGGCAATGATAGCCGTCTGGAATACAGCGCCCTTCTTGGTCTGTATATCGCCGTTCACCAGTTTTTCCAGCACCACATCGGGCAGGTACACCAGGCTGCGGGCCGTGGCAGTGCGCAGGGTCACCTGCTTGCCGCTTACATCTACCATGTTGGCCCGCCCTTCATTGTCTATATGCGTCAGATCGCTCATGTGGTACAAATTTACGGATGTGCGCTGACTATTGCTTAAACACCCACAACCTATACACCTCACCAGCCTTAAACTCAGTTTTATCTATCGGTAATTCAAGAAAAGCGTTACTCTCAACAAGGTTGGCCAGGTCGCCGGAACCATTGCCGGGCAGGGGAGTAGCCACCAGTTGTGCCTGCTCATTCATATGTGTGGCCACCTGCAGAAAGTATTGCAGGTTGGGGGCAAAGGTGATATCGCTGGCCAGCATAGCGTATAACTTTTTTTGTGCTACGCCCATGCCCTGGTAATACCACGGCAAAAAATACCTGTGCAGGCACATAAACCCCGATACCGGGTTGCCGGGAAATGCAAAGATGAGGGTATTGTTATGGCTACCAAACCAGAAAGGTTTACCCGGCCGCTGCTGCACTTTATGAAAGTGTTGCTGCACACCCAACTGTTTCAGCACCATCGGCAGGTGATCGTATTTGCCCATAGACACACCGCCACTGAGTAATAAGACATCGTATTCGCCAAGCGCTTCCCTTAGCTGTTGTTCCATAATCGTGGCGTCATCGGGCAGGTGCATCATATCGGCATCCAGCCCGTTCTGGCGGAGTACGGCTTGTATGGTATAGTTGTTCGATCGGCGTATCTGCCACGGTGCGGGTGTCTCATCTACCTCTACCAGTTCATCGCCGGTAGATACTATAAGTATGCGCGGCTGTCGCTTTACGGGTAGCAATGTGGCCCCTATGGTAGCGGCTACATTAATGATGGCTGCATCTATTATACTCCCTGCAGTGGCAGCAACATCACCTTTACGCTTGTCGCTACCGCGGTAATGTATGTTTTGCCCCTGCTTTATTTTTGTGCTGACTATCAGTGCCTTACCCTGCTTTATTTCAATATGCTCGTAAGGGACCACTGTGTCTGTTGAGGTGCCGAGTGCACCGCCTGTCATTATCTCTATGCACTCTTCATCATGTTCTATCGACAGCGGCGCATCACCTGCCGCCTGTGTAGCCCTGATGGTAAATGACGTCACACCACGTTCTATAGCACTGTAACGCACCGCTATCCCATCCATACTTATCCTGTCGTAGGCAGGCATATCGCGGTCGCACAACAGGTCTTCCGCCAATACACGCCCCAATGCCTGTTGAAAAGGCACATATTCAATGCCATAGTCTTTTATATGCGATAGTATGATCTGTTCCGCTTCCTGTACCGTTATCATATTGTGCTGATTACCTTCAAAGATAATTTTATAGTTGCTAATGCCCTATTTTAGATAGCATCCCCTGACGTTCGTTAACAGGCAAAGATCTTACTCACAGCAAATACCAACCACGGGAGAGGTGTAATACCCGTCAAACATCAGAACGCTGCATTGCATGTCATTGCGCCGTAGGTGCAAAATGTTTGTAGCATACCTGCGTCTCCTTTCGGACAGTGTGCCGTAGGTACACCACAATTATGATCGTGCCTGCGTTTGATGTTTAAATGGTATAATTCATAAAAAGATCCCCTCTTGCCCTCTTTTTACCGATATAGCAAAGTACCTTTATATAACAATACTATGAGATACGCTTACCTGCTTATATTCCTCGTGTGTTCATTGCTCGGTATCAATACCGCGCATGCGCAATATGTTACTACTATAGCAGGCAATGGCATCTGGGGCTATAGCGGTGATGGTGGGCCAGCTACGATGGCATCGCTAAAATACATACGTGATGTTGCCGTGGATGACAGTGGCAACGTGTTTATTTCAGGCGAAGAAGGAAACTGTATTCGGAAAATCAACACAAACGGCATTATAACGTGCTTCGCCGGAATACCTGGCAATAGTGGATTTAGCGGAGACAATGGACCCGCCACCAATGCCCAAATCACTTATTGCATGGGTCTTGGTGTCGATAAAAAAGGGAATTTGTATATAGCTGACTTTGCCAACCAGCGCATACGAAAGGTGGATGCTTTTGGCATTATTACAACAATAGCCGGCAATGGAGGAATTGGTTATACAGGCGATAACGGCCCTGCCACTAATGCAACAATGCACGACCCGAACGATGCTGCATGTGACAAATGGGGGAATGTATATTTTACTGACGATTTGAATAACTGTATCCGTAAAATAGATACATCCGGAATCATTACAACTGTTGCCGGAACAGGAATAGAGGGCCAAACAGGAGACAATGGGCCAGCAACTGCTGCACAAATAACGCGACCGCTTAAGTTAGACACTGATACGTTTGGCAATGTATATTTTACCACACGATGCGTAGTTCGAAAAATTGACCTAAACGGTATTATAACAACTATAGCTGGCAATGGAACAGGTGGATGTAGTGGAGATGAAGGTCCTGCAACCGCCGCTCAAATAGCATCGGAAGGAATTGCTATTGGTGTCAATGGATATATATATACAAGCGAGCAGACATTCCGATGTGTTAGAGAAATAACTTCTGATGGTATTATCCATCGAATAGCAGGTGTTCCTACTATGGCTGGATATAGTGGGGATGGTGGTCCCGCAACAGCAGCTGTATTCGTCTTTACACCTGGTGTTGCAGTTGACCGAGATGGATATGTCTATATTGTCGATCAAACCAACTACCGCATTCGAAAAACCTACCAACACACCATAAACGTTGAAAATGCAGATGTGCAGGTGAAAGCAACAACATATCCATCGCCCTGCAACGGCTCATTTATATTACAGATCACAACGGCCCAGCCTGGGGCTATCCCCATCTACTTAATAGATATGACAGGGCGCATAGTACACAGCGAACAGGTGCTGCCCAACCAACCCCGGGCAATTGCCACCAGCTTGCCCACGGGTATCTATGCTATTTATACCACCGGCACTTACCTCGGTAATATCACCATCGAGCATTAAAGTATAAACAGATTGTTATCAACATTAATAGAAAAGCTATCTCTCATGTGCCAAGTATACACTTATGCTCACGAGAGATAGCTTCAATTTATTTGTACCTGTAACATTATCAATGCCCGATCTTCGGCGGTATCAGTTTATAGATCACCGGCGTCACAATGCGCGACAGCAGGGTAGAGCTGATCAACCCGCCTATCAGCACAATAGCCAATGGCGCTATCAGCGGATTGGTAGAGATGGCAATAGGCAACAGGCCACCAATGGCAGTGAGTGAGGTAAGCACTATGGGCAGGAAGCGCACTTCGCCCGCCTCACGTATCGCTTCATCCAGGCTCTTGCCCTGTTCGCGCAGCTGGTTGGTAAAGTCTACCAGCAGTATGGTATTCTTTACTTCTATACCCGCCAGTGCTATCAGCCCTATAATAGCTACGAAAGACAGTGAATTGCCCGTGAGCCACATGGCTGCAGCAGCACCAACCACGCCCAATGGTATCACCGATAGTACTATGAGCGTGCTCTTAAACGTACGGAACAGCAGCACCAGCATGGCAATGAACATGAATACCGTGATGATGATGATCGTGGTAAAACCACCAAACGAGTCTTTACGCGATTCTATTTCGCCACCCATCTCATAGCTGTAGCCCTTAGGCAGCTGCATCTTGTCCACCTTATCTATCACATCTGTTATCACCCTATCCACCAAAAAGCCTTTCTGCACATTGGCCTTTACAGACACCACACGCTTCTTTTCCATGTGGTTGATGTTCAGCGGAGAGTTCTCCAGCTTCAGCGTGGCCACCTGGCTCAGCGGGATAGCCACACCCAGGTTGTTGTTCACGAACAGGTTGTTGAACACATCCAGCGTTGGCCGCTCGTCGCGGGCACGGGTCAGCAGTATATTATAATCGTTCTCGTTATTGTCGGTATACTTACCCATGTTGAAGCCCGCCACTGCCAGGCGCACGGTACGGTCTATATTTACGGTTGGCACGCCAAGCATCTGTGCTTTCTCCTTATTGATGTCGACCTTTATGTCTGTCTTCAGCAGGCTCACAGGGTTGTTTACATAGATAGTACCCTGTGTTTTCTGCAGCATCTCTTCCACACGGCCGGCCAATGCACGGAGTGTATCCAGGTTCTCGCCAAACAAGCGGACCTCTACCGGGGCCACAACCGGAGGGCCCTGTTCAAAGTTCTTCACCTCTATCTTGGCACCGGGGTATGGTGTCCATTTTTTGCGGAATTTCTCTATCAGCTCCAGCTTTTTATCGGGCGCGGTATGCTCGTCCAGCTGCACAAATACCTGGCTGTAGTCGCTGCGTTCATTCTCTTGTATCTCGTTATAATAGATGCGCGGGTTGCCCTTGCCTACGTTGGTGGCAAAGTATTTTACCATCGGTTCCTTTTTCAGTTCTTTTTCTATACTGTCGGCAATGCTGTTGGTATAGGCCAGGTTGCTCTGCGGCGGGGTAGTGATGTTGATAAAGAACTGTGGCTTTTCAGAAGATGGGAACAGGCTGAATCCCACTGCTTTAAACAGTACCATCGCACCTGCAAATATAGCTACGGCCACACCTATGGTCAGGAACGGACGCGCCAATGCCTTATCCAGCAGGCGGGCATAGCTGCCATGTATCATCTTCTTCAGCGCACGCATAAAGATATTGCCATCCGGGTGGCCGGTGTGGTTCTTCAGCAGGCGGCTCGACAGGAACGGGATGATGGTAAGCGATACCGCCATAGAGGCCAGCACCGAGAAGATGACCGCCAGCGGCAAACCACGGATGAAATCGCCCGACCCTTCAGGCAGGAACACCAGCGGCATAAAGGCGATGATGAGCATGATGGTACAGCCCAATACTGCCTTGCCTATCTGGCCGGTAGCCTTCAGGGTAGCTTCCATGCGGCTGTGTCCTTCCAGCATCCAGCGTTCTATATTTTCCACTACCACTATACTGTCATCTACCAGCAGGCCCAGTGCCACCACAAGCCCTACAATGCTCAGCTGGTTCAGGTTAAAACCAAACAAATTAAGTAATACAATACCTATAGACAGCGACAGCGGTATGGAGATCATCACTATCAGCGCAGGACGGAAGCCCAATGGCAGCAGAGTAACAGCTACCAGCAATATGGCTATGATAAAGTCTTCACCCAGGCCGGCCAGTCGATGGTTTACATTATCGGCCTGGTCAAAGTTCTGCACCAGGTCTATATTAGCGGGCAGTGTCTTTTTGAACTGCTCTATTATGGGCTGGTAGGCTTGCTTGGTCTTGGTGATGTTCTCTCCCTCTTTCTGCGCTGCCACTACAAACAGGCAACGGTGGCCGTTGAGCCGGGTCTTGTATTTATCATCATCAAACCCGTAATACACTTTGGCCAGGTCTTTAAGAAGGATATTACTGCCATTGGCCGAATAGACGATGGTATTCTTTATCTCGTCAATATCCTTGTAGTTGCCGCTGGTCTTTATGTTGAATGTCTTATTGCCCGCATCAATGCTACCGCCGGGTATATTGGCTATTTCGCTTTGCAGCGCACCAATAACCGCATTCACCGGTATATGCACGCGGCTCATTTTCTCCATGTCCAGCTCTATGCGCACCTGCTGCTCGGGTATACCATGTATCTCCACCTTCTTCAGTGCAGGCAGCTTTTCCAGCTCATCCTGCAGCTTTTCGGCATAATACTTCATCTTTTCGCGCGGCGCGTTCTCAGATATCATCGCCAGCTGTATGATGTTCACATCCGATGGCTGAAACTTCTGCACATCTATGCTCAGCACCTCCGGCGGCAGTTCGTTGCGTTTGTTGTTCACCACGCGGGTCAGCTCCTGGTACTTGCTTTCTACGTTGCTGCTGTACTTATATTCTACACGCATTACGGCCACGCCGTCGCCTATAGAGCTACGCACACGTTTGATGTTGTCCAGCCCGTAAATCTCCTTTTCCAGTGGCTTCACCACCAGCTCTTCCATGTCTTTAGGACTTGTGCCGGGGTATACGATCACCACGGGGAAGATGGGTGCGTGCATCTCGGGGTCTTCACTGCGGGGCATACCCATGATGGTGGTAAGGCCCAGCGCAATGATCATGATGAATATGACCAGTGTGAACTGGTAATTCTTTACTGCATAATCGGATATCTTCATGGCTTATAGTTTGGCGGTTGAATTGTTGGTGACCTTAATAGGACTGTTATCAGTAAGGTATGCGCTACCACTGATGATGAGCCCACCCACATCCTGCAAACCATCACTGATGATCACCTTATCTTTTTCTATCGATGATACGGTGACCTTTACCTTATGCGCTGTCTTGTTGTCGGTGGTTACAAATACATAGCCACTGGTGCCATCGCCATCCAGCAATGCATCGTATGGTATCGCCCATGTGTTGGTGGTAGTATTGTGCGCAGTGGTTGTAACTGTTGCTTTGCCAAACATGCCCGCGGCTATATTATGGGGTTGCCCTGCCAGCTTAATGTCTACGCTGAAGGAACCCGTCATTGGGTCAGCCCCCTCCGACCTGCGGGCCACAACACCGTCAAAAGTTCCGGCATCGGTAGTGATGGTAGCTTTATCGTTAAGGTGCACCGCAGCCCATTCCCTGTCGCTAAGGCCTGCACGCAGGTACCACACGCCGGTCCTGGCGCCGTTTATCTGCAATACCGCACTGCCCGATGCCACTTGCTGACCTTCGTTCATCATTTTGTGCAGTACATAGCCGCTCCTTGTTGCACGTATCTCGGAGTGTGTTTTGTTGAAGTCGGCAGCGGTCAGCTGCTGGCGGGCCAGGTCTACCGCTGTCTGCGCGTTCTGCATCTGTTCCAGGGTGGCTACACTATCTTTATACAGGTTGGTCACTCGTTTCAGGTCGCGGGTGGCTTTTTCATAGCCTATGCGTGCCTGGTCGGCAAGGGCGTTGATCTCCGCCATGTTCAGCGTTGCCAGCAGTTGCCCCTGCTGCACAGCATCACCTTCTTTTACCAGTATCTTGCTGATGATGCCCCCCGTTTTAAAGGAGAGCAACACCTCATCATCGGTAGTGAACTGGCCCGATGTATTAATGACACCACCGGCCCCCGATGTTGTAAGCGCCATTGTTTTTACCGGTATTATATCGGTATCCGTTGCTTTGGCAGTTTCCTGCTTGGTGCCGCATGATGCCATAACAACCGGCAATGCAGCGATCGATAATATTTGTATGAGTTTCATGTTCTTGTGTGTTATTATGTTGATTGTTCTTTTTCTATTCAGATTATTGCTAATTGCTTTGTCGCTTTGCGTTCTCTGCCTGCTTAAAGGTCTTTGCGGCCCTTTGCGATAGACCTTTGCGCCCTTTGCGTGAACTTGTTTTTTAGTTGATCGGATAACTCGCCTGGTTGCGTTCTATTTCCGCCAGTGCATTCAGCACATTGGCCTGTGCTAACGACAATTGTAATTGTGCCCCTGTGTTCTGGTTCAGCGCATCTACCAGCTCTATGTACAGCAGTTGCCCTTCTTTATATACTTTCAGTTGGTCGGTGTAGTATTTGTTGGCAAGGTTAGCCTGTTTTTGTGCGCTGTTGTAGTTGGCCAGTGCCGTATTGTAGTTGTTCTGTGCCTGCTCCATTTGCAACTGCAGGGCCTTTTCGGTTTGGCTGTACTGCGCCTGTAGGGCATTTACATCGGCCTTTGCCTGCAATGTCTTGTATTTGTGCTGGCCACCTGCAAACAGGTCCCACTGCAGGTTTACGCCCCACATAAAATACTGCGTCTTGTTGTCGTATTTAAAATCAAAACCCTGCGAACCCAGGTCCAGGAAGGTGTTCAGCTTGGGTATCAGGTAGCTGCGTTGCATTTTCTCTGCCAGCGAATAGGCCGCAATACCTGTTTTCAGTTGCACCAGCTCTTCGCGTTCGCGCGCCTGCTCTGCCGGTGCTGTATTGCTGCGGAAGAGCGTGCTGTCTATCTCTATATCTGCCGCCAGGTCCCTGTTCAGCAGGAAGTTGAAGTACGCCTTTGCGTTCTTAGCAGTGTTCCTGGCCTGTGTTACGGCCGCTTCTATCTTTTCTTTCTCTGTTTGCGATCGGGTAAGCGCCGTATTGTTGCGTACACCATTGCGCAGCAGGCTTTCATTCACCCTTATATTCTCATTAACCAATGCCAGTGCGCTGTTGTATATCTCTACAGCTTTCTCTGCCTGGTAGTATTGGTAATAGGCTGTTTTGATGCTCTTTACCAGTTCGCGCTTGTACACATTTACTGCGGCCTGCTGCTGGTTGATGAGTTCTTTCTTGATCTTCTGGTTATAGTATATCTCGGCATTGATGAGGGGCAGCGCGGTGCGGAATTTAGCATCGTAGAAATTATCAGGGTTCAGCTGGATGGATGCATTCTGCAACTGCGGAAAACGCTCTGACGATGTCAGGTGATTGAGCGTGGTATAGACCGGGTTCAGCAGATCCCCTATGGGGAAGTCGATCGTACGGCCGCCCTGTGATCGCAAGTAGCTGCCCTGCAAACTGATGTTGGGCAGGAACAGGGAGTTGGCCTCCTTAAGCGCGTATAGCGACTTATCCAGCTGCAGGTTTTGCTGTTTCAGGCCATCGTTGCTTTTAAATGCCTGCTGAATGTAATTGTCCAGCACATTTTGCGCATATACGCCTCGTATCTGGGCCAGCGCCAGCATTAATATTAATGCTATTCTTTTGTTTAATAATGTTGACATTATGAACAGTGTTTAGTTGTATGGCAAAAAAAATATGATTTTCCTTTTTCTTCTTTTTCAACTGCTAATGGTTGTCACCACTCAACCTCGAATCTTTCAACACCAAACCAACTTATTATCCCTTTAACCTATTAACCCTTTACCCTTTTAACACAATTAACTCTTTATCAACTCCAGGTACTGATCTATAGATGCCTCGGTCAGTTGCACAAGCATGTGCTCATCTATTTGCATTGCCTTCAGTCGGCAACTTACATCCAGCGATACCAACCCGTGCCCCATGGCCCATACTGATAGTGCTGCCACCATCGGATCTTTAAAGCGGAT
Source organism: Chitinophagaceae bacterium (assembly GCA_947455215.1). Taxonomy (GTDB): domain Bacteria; phylum Bacteroidota; class Bacteroidia; order Chitinophagales; family Chitinophagaceae; genus Flavipsychrobacter. The sequence goes on along the minus strand of CANGNA010000019.1, from coordinate 50,314 downwards.
CAACCCGTGTTCCATACATTCCTTCAGTGTATTCAGCAGTAACATGAAAGAATCTGAATTATTATCCCAGCCATCCTCAGCCTCAACGCAATTCATCGGCGCCTTGATCATGAACATCAGGTCATACATCTCGGGGTTAGCCCGGCCAAAGCGCACATAGCTTTTGCACAGCTGTGTCAGGCGCTCAAATGGGTGCGTACTGGTCACTTCCCGGTCAAAGGTCTCTTCCAGTTTTTCAAATGCTTGCTTCTGCACCTCGTACAGCAACTCGTCCTTATCTTTATAGTACAGGTATATGGTTGCCGGGCTATATTCTATCTTTTCTGCAATATTCCTGATAGAGGTCTTCTCATACCCTTCAGTAAGGAACATGCCGATTGCCGCGTCAATTATCTTGGCGCGCATCTCCTGCCTTTCCCTTTCTTTCCTTTCACTGATCCCCATTTCTGAATTATTTACAATGCAAATTTACTGAACACTGTTTATATTTTCCAAATTGTTTTCAAATTTATTCAGAAATAATTGCCCAGACATACGTTTCGCATTAGATCTTGTCCAATTTTAAACCCGTAATTTGGTTCTTGGCACCTGGAATTTGGATTTTGAGCTAAACTTTTGACTTTTGACTTAATTTGCGCTCCTCAATCATCAACATGGCACACAGCGGTAAGGTATTTGTAATCACAGGCGGTTCATCGGGTATTGGCAAGGCATTGGTGCTCGATGCACTGGTAAAAGGTGCTAAAGTAGCCGTGTGCGGCCGCGATGCCGCCAAGCTGAAAGCCGCCCTTATAGCAAGCGACAACCTGCTGTGTTTCCAGGCCGATGTGAGCAAGGAAGAAGATTGCAAAGCCTTTATAGAGGCTACCATGCAAAAGTGGGGCAGGATAGATGTACTCATCAACAATGCCGGCATCAGCATGCGTGCCATGTTCGAATACCTGGATCTTAAAGTGCTGAAAGAACTGATGGACATCAATTTCTGGGGTACTGTTTACTGCTGCAAGTATGCACTGCCGGCCATCAAACAATCCAAAGGTGTTATAGCTTCCGTATCCAGCATTGCAGGTTACCGTGGTCTGCCGGCACGTACGGGCTATTCGGCTTCCAAATTTGCTATGCAGGGTTTCATGGAATCATTAAGGACGGAGCTGCTGCAAACAGGTGTGCACGTTATGTGGGTATGCCCGGGCTTTATTGCGTCCAATATCCGCAATGTAGCCCGTGGCGCAGACGGATCGGCCCAAAAAGAAACACCGCTTGACGAAAGCAAACTGATGAGTGCAGAAGAATGTGCCGGTATCATCCTTAACGGTATCGACGCCCGCAAACGCACAGTGGTAATGACCGGCCAGGGCAAACTCACCGTACTCATCAACAAACTATTCCCCGCACTGGCCGATAAACTGGTATTCAAACATTTTTTGAATGAGCCAGATTCCCCGCTGAAGAATTACAAATAAGGCGAATAAGGATGAACAAAAGGCCCTGAAAGGGCCGGCTATACTAGCGCAGGGTTTCAACCCTGCGGCTTAAGACGGCTACCTAAACCACGACTATTATGAAAGGCTAGGCACTCGCCGATAAACTGGTATTCAAACACTTTTTGAATGAGTCGGATTCTCCGCTGAAGGAGTATAAGTAATCATAAAGCAGATGTGGCACACTTCAAAAGTGTGCCACATATATACATTTATTTATGTATTTTAAAATAATTATATTTATTGTTAATAGATTACCTCTTTCTTATTATTTGTATTGCGAAATAATGTAGTAATGTCTTTATAAAGAAATAGAGAAACAATTAAAACGCACACAATTGTACATCTGAAATAATATTTCGGTGCAATATTCTCACCAAAATACGGCTGCCATTTTTGAATGCTAATTTTAGCGGTAGCGTCTAACTCATTTCTCTCATTATTGCTTAAAAGTTTTCTCAACTCATTACATTTATTGATACCGTCTTGATTATGACCTTGCTCAAACCAGAGTTCTGCATTCTTTAAATATTCATCATTTGGTTTGCCCGATAAGTAAGATGTATAAAATCTACTTACTTCATATATTCCTGATGCATACTCATACTCTCCATTCTTTGTAGTTTGCAAAAAACCATTAACATATCGGGTAGTAGCGTTATGAGCGAATTGCATACGCATATCCATTTCTATTATCACTGAGGTGAAATAGAAAATAATAGACACGATCGTCAAACAAAAAGACCATTTGATTATCTTCCTTCTCATTCAAACTTCTTTTTATTACCAGCAATGATAACTTCGTCTACCCGAGATGGATCCTGTCCTGAATTAACTAGATCCATTTTTAGTAATCGAATAATCCCTAACAGTCGATCATTTTGTTGTTCCGACATTAAAACAAGATGTCCAATGCAATAAAATATTGCACCTACAACCATTATTGAACAAGATGCAATTAGATAATTTGTTTTCTGATTAAGGAGGCCGTTATTATATATTCTGTCACCGTCATTACTTAATATTGTTGTATCTAGTGATAATGAATAAAATAATGCTAACGTACCAACTACTAACGCTATTAATCCTATTGTTCGTGTGCCCATGAATGAGAGTTTGAAAATTGATACAAAATAACCATTTTTTTCAATCTCGCTTCCTCAATAACTGTATGTAGTCACTGAATAAGCTTTAATATTTAGTGACACCCATGATTGCCAAAAACAAGGGAAATAGCGACACTTAAAGATACTCGGAAGACACTGAATTTAAATTTTATAGAAATTCACTTTTTGCAATCGATTGTAATTACAAAATTCTAATATTTTTATAGATCATGTCCGTGCCATGGATTCGACACTTCGACAAGCTCAGTGTAAACTAAGCTCTCCATAACACTCTTTAGTAAGGATGTGAGGCACAAAAACCCTACAACTTCTTAGGCTCCCAGCCAAGCTCGCCGAGAAAAAAGGCCCTGTAAGGGCCGGCTATACCAGCGCAGGGTTTCAACCCTGCGGCTACTGAAGGGGTACAATTGATTCAATTGTTTTCCAGCAAAATAAAAAAGCACACTTCCAAAGTGTGCCACATCCCTACAGCTTCTTAGGCTCCCACCCAAGCTCAGAAAACTTCTTCTTTTTGCCAAAGAAGTAGTCAACAACTATACTGCGCTGGTAAATACCTTCCTCATTACGAACGGTGATGTTCTTTTTACTTTCGCGGCGGCGCTCCAGCCATTTGCCTATGCTGCCATATACGTGGAAGTGAGCCTTGATAATAGTATACACCTGCTTGAATTCACCCTTGAACAGCAATCGCGCACCGGCAGCACCATCCAGCAGCAGGCGCAGCGGAAAGAGCCACAGCAGCTTGCTGCCTTTCTCGTTCTTAATGAGCAGTATCAGGTTGTTGCGGAAATTGTAATACAGTTTTTGCGGGCTGCCATAGCTGATAACGCTACCACCCACATGGTACACTGTCGATGAGCCTATATAGCCAATGCGGTAACCGGCATTCTTCAGTCGCCAGCATACGTCTATCTCTTCCATATGGGCATACAGGTCCGGGTCCAGGCCGCCTACTTTATGGTATAGCTCAGCACGTACCACCAGGCAACCGCCCGATGCCCAGAACACCTCTATATCATCATTATACTGGCCATGGTCCTGCTCCATATCAAAGAATATGCGGCCGCGACAGAACATGTAACCATATTTATCCATAAACGCACCACCTGCACCTGCATATTCAAACATCTCCCTTTCGCGCCAGTAGCGTATCTTAGGCTGGCAGGCAGCCATATCGGGGTGGCGCTCCATAGCAGCGTGCAACGGCTGGAACCAGTCGTCGGTCACTTCAAAGTCGGAACTGAGGAGGATGTAATATTTGGCCTGTATCTGTTTAAGACCTTCGTAATAGCCGGCGGCAAAACCGCGGTTCACCGCAATGCGGATGATCTTGACAGTAGGAAAATTGGTGGAAACGTATTCGTATGTATCGTCGGTAGAAGCATTATCTACCAGTATCACCTCGTAACCGGCGGCCGACTGCTCTACAATTTTGGGCAGAAAAAGCTCATGCCACTTGGTTCCATTGTAGCTGAGTATTACAACGGCGGTATCCTTATGGCAGGTTATCATAAGTATGCGTGGGGTGAACGATATTCAATAGGGGCGTATTGCCGATCGGGTATAAATATGAAAAGGCGCAACTACCCTGGGGTATGCTGCGCCTTTTACCAGTTATTTGTACTTAGGATCGTATAAAGTGTTATCAGGAACAGTGATGCCGTCGTTCTTCTGGAATTTGTGCTCGTACAGGTTATAGCAACCCGACCATGCAAATATGAAAAATCCGAAGAAGCCCAAAAGGAACAAAAAGCGCGATTTTGAAGGCTTATTAAGCTCAATGTCAACCGGGTTATCCAGTTCTGTGCTGTGTACGTTGTGATCTGTAGTCATGAATCAGAAAAATTTCCTTCGCAAAAATAATAGTAATTACTTCAAAATCATAATAAATTTATCGTGCTTTTCGTTGAGCAACATCGGAAAGGTAGTTTGCAGAAGTATTATGCCGCATTTTTGCCCGTATTAATATAGCGGAACGTGCCCGCATGCATTGATTTTCCACGCACAGTACGCTAAAGATGGCGCGAAGTACTGTTGATAAACGGTTGCTTCGTGCACTTTACCTGCGTGTTCCCTCTGCGGTCCTTTGCGAAAAATCTTTGCGTGAAACGTAAAGGCACGTATATTTAGCATCCTTACTACGGCGGCTGAAAACTGATGAGGAAGTATATAAACAGGAAAACCATACTGGCATTTGTGGCGCTTTTTATCGTCAGTGCATCGCTGTATTATACCAATACCCTGGCGGGCAAACTGGCCGTGGAAGAGCGTAAAAAGGTAGAACGCCTGGCAGGCGCCATAAAAACGCTCAATAAGCCCAACAGCAACCAGGAAGAGACCGTACTGGCCAGCTACATCCTTACAGACAATAATTCCATTCCCCTCATCATTACCCAGGAGAATGGTACGGTGCTCGATTTTAAGAACATTGACACGGCCCAGAGCACAAATACTACCAACCTGGTAAAAGAAAAGTTGGCAGAGTTTAAAGGCATGCACCCGGCAATTATTGCCGACTGGGGCACAGGCCGCAATTATATATACTACGGGGAGACCTTCCTGCTCACGCAGCTAAGGTATTATCCCTACGTACAGATCATCATCATTTTCCTGTTCCTGGCAGTGGTCATTTTCGCACTGTCGGCCTCTTATCGGTCGTTGCAAAACCAGGTATGGGTGGGTCTCTCTAAAGAAACAGCGCACCAGCTGGGTACACCCCTCAGCTCTATGGAGGGTTGGCTGGAACTGATGCGCGAAATGGACCCATCCAGTGAACCCGCCCAGGAGATGCAGAAAGACCTCGACCGCCTGAAGCTGGTGGCCGACCGTTTCAGCAAGGTGGGGAGCGAGCCCAAGCTGGAAGAGCAGAACCTGGTGCCGCGCCTGCAGGAGATAGTGGCCTACATGCAAAAGCGCTCGCCGCTAAAGGTGACCATCAGCCTGCATGTAAAGGAAGCTGAGATCCCCGTGAACGTAAGCGGCCCGCTGTTCGACTGGGTAATGGAGAACCTGATACGTAATGCACTTGATGCCATGGAAGGAAAGGGTGCCATAGATGTCACGGTAACCAACCACCCCCAATATGTGAATATCGACGTGCAGGATACCGGCAAGGGCATCCCCAAGTACCAGGTAAAAAAGATATTCAATCCAGGCTTTACTACCAAGAAAAGAGGGTGGGGGCTCGGCCTATCGCTGTCCCGCCGCATCATCGAAAAGTATCACCACAGCTCCATTTTCGTCAAAAACAGCGAAGTAGGCAAGGGCACTACCTTTAGGATAACACTGAGAAGGTGATTGGTCGTAAGGCTTAAGCTGTTTTGCGGGTAATTGGCGAATTAGATCCATAAGTCTACCCATTGTGACAAAAAAATGGGTCATTGTGAGGAACAGCCCCTACCGAACGCTTTCGGTAAAGCAATTTCACATCAAGATGTATTCGTTTTGTGTTCTTACATAGTGTCACACTGAGCCTGTCGAAGTGCGGCACGGTCATGGGCTCTGTCACTTGCATGGTGGAAGCAGCGGCCAAAGAAGTGCCGATGCACCGCTTGCGGCTCCACACCAACAAGATCAGCACTAATTCATTACTCCACCACCACCTTATTAGTTGTCACCTTTCCATCTATGGTGCACTTCAACAGGTACACGCCTTTAGCCAGGTTGGCCGGTAGGTTCAGCTGGGTGGTATTCTGCCACTGGCCAGCCTGTACTGGCTCAAACCGCACCGCTCGGCCTTGCATATTTATGAGCGATGCCTGCATCATCGCACCAGCCGGGGCATACCATACCACATTCAGCGGTGTAGCTGTAAGCGCCGGATTAGGATATACTGACCCTACTGTATTCGGGCCGCTCCATTCCAGTATGCGCTCTGGCAATACCAGGTTGGTCCCATCATCAAAAATAGCGGTCAGCCTGTAGCGTATAATGGTTCCGGCAGCTAAGCCACCCGGCGCATCTGTATAATTATATAGCTGCCCGTAGTGCCGTAGCGATGGCGTCAAGCGTATGGTGGTATAAGCGCCATTGCCTGTTGCCCGCTCCAGTTTATACGTTTTCACTACACCATCTATATACGATGTCCAGCCGGTTAGCACCGCATCCTTGCTGATCATATGGGCATCAAAGTCTGCCGTCCCCTGCACATCATCACCCGGACTTACCTTACGCACTGGCGCATAGTACTCTTTGTCGCGGGCGTTCATGATCCAGCCAAGCATATAATAATAGGTCTTATCCAGGTCGCTGCTGTCCCTGTACAGACCGGTGTCAACATGGTCGGCATAATATATACGCTGAATATTGAAATTCAAAGAATCCTCAGAGCGGTATAACTTATAGATCCAAACACCGGTATCTATCGGCGACCGCCACCGCAGCTGTGCCTGGCTGCCATCGCGGTACGCCACAAAATTCAGGTAGTCTATGCCGGTAGCGTAGTCGCGTGTCGGCCCTCCATCATTGAACCAGAATTCCGACAGTGTATTGGTTTTAAATTCGGCATAATACCCGTTATCATACGGCACCCATTTTACCTGCTTATAAGGTATGTAGCCAAATCGGCCGGTAACCGAATCATCTGCCAACGTGTTATTCTGTGTCGAAGCGTGTGCAGGGTTGCTGAATTGCGTAATGCCCAGCCTGTACGCATCGTCGGGAACGGGGCATGATCTGCACGTGCTATCCACCAACACTTTCATAAATTCCTCATCAGTAAGGTAAAGCCTGATAGCTATACTATCCGCCAGTGCCTGCGATGAACTGATATTGTAGCTCCGTGGCATGATAAACTGTGTAAGCGTTGGGTTGTGCAACTCCTGCTGTTCATATAATGTTACAGTGGTATTGCCCGATAAATTATTCTGCGGTTGTATGGCCGCCATCAGTTGGTTATTGTGGCTGATGTTTGTCCAGGTATTACCGCTGAGCACCGTGCTTTCTACAGCTGTCCCCTGCGCCGGCAATATCGTACTGGCCAGGTCATAAATATGTATATCATCCACGGCAAGGCCTTCAAAAGTAGCGCCGGGGTCAGAATTCAGCACAAAGCGGAAGTTGATCACAGAGCCGGTGCCTACAGGCTTAGGAATGGGAATGGTAGCCACATGCCACCTGGTAAACCCATTGCTCGTCCAGGCGTTAAAGGTAGAATCGTACCAATTGGTGCCATGACCATAGCTGCCCAGCTTTATCCAGTTCACACCGTTGTAGGTATATTCTATATAGGCCCTGTCGCACAACACATTGCCACAGTTCTCAATGTCCAGCGCAGCGCTAAAGCTGAGCATTGGCGTATTCATGGCGGATATATCAAAGCACGGAGAGTACAGGTAAGACTGCTCCAGGTTGTTGTACCTGCCCGTCAGGTTGGTCTTCCAGGCCTTAGTGCCGCTGGCAGCCTTATTGATCTTCGTTGCCGCCGGCGTACCAAACTGCCATGAGTTATTGATGCCATCAGTATAAAAACCACCGGCTCCTGCCTCGAAATTCTCCAGGTAAGGATAGTTGGTGATGATCTGGCTATTACGGAACTTGTAGTTAACAATACTGTCATTTGCTGTATACGTATCTCCCGGCGATGTTAGCCATACATCCACACTGTGGTTGGTACCGGCAGGCATATTCAGCGGCTGAGAGAACGTAAAGTTGATCGTATTCTTGGCAGTGATCGAATCAATTACATTGGCATGTATGGCTCCGCCATCTTGCCTGTAATATACAGTAAGGTTGTGCAGGGTATAGTTCACGCCATTGTGTATCTGCACCGTTAGTGGCTGACTGGCTGCCAGGCCGCAGTTGGTAGGTAGCGGACTTACCACGCTCACCAGCTCCGCATCGTTAGCCACGGTATACAGCTTCAGGTTGTCTATGGTAATGCCATTACCATAGTTCCGCGCCGCTATCAGCGATGTGTCGTTCTGGCCAAAGGCTATCTGCAGGCTCGATGAAAAATTACGGTTCTGTGCCCTGGCCGCATCTGTAACGGATATAGACCTCGTTTTATTCAGATCGCCTGCATAGGCATTAAGGTTGTAGGTAAACAAAGGCGCCCAGCCCAGGTTGTCCGCAGCGCGGAAGCTCACCTCGTTGCCCGCAGCCGTTTTAGGTGTACCGTGCAGAATATAATCAAAGTCCAGCCTTACCTCTGTGGTAGCCGTATCATAGGCGCCCAGGTTAAAGGTGCCGCTGAACTGGTTGTTACTGCCATTATTCACAGCCCGGTCTTCGTCCATGCTTATCGAACGGTTGCCATTGATGGTCACAGTCTCACTTACGAATGAGCGCATGCGCCCAGCCGTATCATTGGTGGTAAAATCCCAGTGCCCGTTGGGCGATACGCCAATGGAATCACCCCCGGTAACGGCCACAACACCCATACTTTCAAAATCATCCGTAAAGGGCAGTGTCAGCGTATCATTAGGAATATTATTGATGGTGAAACTCAGCGTATCATTAGCATGTTGCGGGTCAGTAAGCGCCAGGTTAGTAACGGCAACTGTAAAGTTATAAGTTCCCGGTGCCGACAGGTCTATACCACTGGCCGTTGCACTGATGATGCCATTGGCTGGTATTGCAGCAGTGCTGCTGATCGCGGTCCAGGGGGCGCCATTTAGGGTATAGGCTACCGCATAGCTACTACAGGCTGTACTGTACAAGTTACGCAGTATCACAGAGAAGGACTCACTGTTGGTCAGTGCTGTACTGGTGTTCGTACGCCGATTGGTCAACCCGGTTATTCTCACGGACATAAGGTCGCCGTTCGATGATGGATCGGTACACGTGCCATCGTTAGCCAGGCGGATGACCGCTGTGCTGCGGTAACCGCGTATGCCATTTACAATGGGCTGCACCGCCACGTAAGATTTTTCGGTAGCAGACATGCCGCTGAACGAGTAGGTGGTATCTGTAGTAGTATCAACCACCTGCATATGTGCACCTACCTTTTTCAACAGTTCGTAGGCAGTAGCATTAGGCACTGGTGTCCAGTGTATGTTCACATACGTCGGGCATTGCGCGGCACTGGCCTGCACATGCATCACATCAGTGATTGCAAAGCGCGCTGATGTGGCCACCTCTGTAGTGCCGTTCTTAGTAACCCTTACCAGGCAATTGCCCGAATTGATACCACTAGGCATGAATGGGCAATAACGGGAACTACCCGCTACACTCGCCGCCAGTGTGGTCCACGTACCGCCGTTATTGGTCGATAACTCTACTTTAAAGGTGCTGTCATTAGTTGTTGTGTTCCAATATATTCTGATAGAGTCCCTGTTGCTCAGCTGCTCGCCTCCCAGCGGAAAGGTCAGCTGCGTACCTGCGGGTATGATATCATAGGCCACCACATATCGCTGGCCACTGAATAGCTCAAAGTCGGAACTTACTTTTATGGTATACGTACCCGCTGCCGGGTTATTGATGGTCACCTGCTCCACATTATTCAGGTGGTCATAAGCTTCTATTGCCGGCTTGTTTTCATTTCCCGGGGTAGGGTCGCACACCATCGGCAGGTGTGTGTGTCCATCGGGCTGCGTTACGGCCAGGTCCAGGTCGCTGTATAGTTCTTTATATGCCGATGGGCTGCCGGGGTAGTCGTGCCAGCAGAGCATCACTTTCAGCCGCCCTGTATTGGCAGGTACGGTAATTGTCGAGGTACGGATAAAGGTAGTACTGGTAAGCGTATCAGTAAAAACATGACCGGCATCCATCATCTTCAGCGATCGGGCAATATCCATGCTGCCGAAACCATAAGTAAAGTCTGGTCCGGGATTGCCCAGGTCCATAGCGCCGTTCAGTAGCACCGTTTTCAATATATCAGCCATAGGGTAGGCTCCGCCGTGCAGCTGCCTGTAGCGCTGGGAGAGCACTGCCAGGCCACCTGCCACCTGTGGTGCGGCCATGCTCGTACCCGCCGCCCATTCGTAATTGTCTACGCCTATGGTAGAGTAGGCGCCCAGGCCCACAGCTACTATCTCCGGCTTCATACGGCCATCCTTGGTAGGCCCGCGCGATTCGTCGGCCGCCTGGTACAGGTAGTCCGTTATACTGCCCACCACTACATTGTTCTTGGCCGGCTGGTAGCCGCCGCCTACGGTGGCAAAGCCCTGCAGATGCGGTGTACAATTCATCCACCCATCGTTGCCCGATGCAAACACATGCAGCACCTGCGGGTATTGCAACGCCAGGGTATCTAAATAATGTGCATAGCCATCATACGTTCCCGAATAATCACAGTCGCCCAGCAACACACCATAAGAATTGTTCGTGATGGTCATGTTATAATTATAGTACATGGCACCTGTGGCCGGTATCACCTGGTCATACAGGTGGTCTACCAGTTTCGCGTTCGGTGCCATACCTTCCGCCATAGGGTCTACTATCCCTGCTCCGGCCACTATACCGTTCACATGTTCGCCGTGGTTGCTCATTGGCGCAGGGTTAAAATTGGTGATGCGGTCCTTCAGGTCAGCATGGTAAATGCCCGATCCGTTATCACCCACACCTACAGTTATACTATCGCCGTTCAGGTCGTATCCCCCGTAAATGCCCTTGGTCACTGCCACATTGCCCTTCACCGCCGGCCGGCTCTGGAAGTCGAATGGCACCATGCCCGTTGCCGGGCTTATATCCTGCACGCCGTACCAGTTGGCCAGCGCATGCACCTTATCTGCCGCTATGGTTATCTTATAGGCATGGAATTGCTCCATGGGGCTGGTGTTCACCTGCGCGCCCACTGCTGCCAGGAACTGTTTTATATCTGCGGCAGGTATCACCGGGTAAAAGGTCACCAGCAGGTCGGTACTACCTTTGGCCGTTGCCGTCTGCTTCCATACATAGGCAGAAGCTTTCCACTGCGGGTCGAACGTCGCTATGCCGTAAATGCTGCGGAGCGCCGCTTTGTCACTCACCTGCGCCGGCCTTACCAGGGCCGCAAAGCTATTGGGGGGCAGGTAGTCCAGCAGGGTGATGCCCTGTCGTAGTAGCTGTTGCTTTTGCTGGGCAGTGGGCATAGTATTAAAATGGATGACGGCCAGCACAGGCTCCGTGGTCAATGTTGTTGCACGGGTACTGTCTATCCATTTATCGGTATTGGGGTTGATTGTAGCCGAAGCATTGCGCAATGGCAATCGGTACTGGGCAGTGGCAATGGCCGGGGCAGCAAACAGGGCTATGGTAAGCAGGCGGCGTAAGCGTGATAACATATATTCAGTTTAGTGCAGTATCAGAACTGCGTTGAGGGTGTATTTATTGTAAATTAAGGAAAAATGTTGGGATTTGCCCCCGGTTGGATCCTTCGCTCAATGTTAAGAATACCACCTATATTTTCCACATACCAAGGCTGGTTGCGCTTTTTTTTATATTTTCACGGCAACTTAATCAAGCATGCATAAATTCTTAGAACTCTACAAACAGCTGATCCAGCCCGAATGGATAAACGCGCACGGTGGTCTTTACGTGGTATTGTTTATCATTTTTGCCGAAACCGGTCTGTTTGTTGGCTTTTTTCTGCCCGGCGATTCCCTGCTGTTCATCACAGGCGTTATCATTGCTAATTCCACACCTAAATTCGGTAATGTATTTATCGACCTCGCTTACTGGATGACGTTGATCTCTCTGGCAGGCGTAGTCGGTAATATACTGGGTTACTGGTACGGCAGCAAGTTCGGCCATATGCTCATGAAGCGCGAAGACTCCCGCCTGTTCAAAAAGAAGTACATTCAGGATGCACACGAGTTCTACGAGAGAAAAGGCGGCATGGCCATATTCCTGGCGCGCTTCCTGCCTATCGTGCGCACTTTTGCCCCTATCGTTGGCGGCATGGTCGATATGAACTATAAGAAATTCAGTTATTACAATATCCTCGGCTGCCTGGCATGGGTGGTGAGTATGACCATGGCCGGCTACCTGCTGGGCGATATCCCTTGGGTAAAAAAGAACCTGGAAATAATCGTTATCGGCCTTATCGTAGTTACTACCGGCCCCGTGCTCTTCAAAATGTTCTTTGGCAAAAAGAAGACAGCCGCAGTTTAAAAGCATACCCCTTCATCACATCACTTTACACCATTCATCGGAACTTACATGTCGCAAAACAAAACTATAGGCTTACTCAGCATCCCGGTGCTTGTTGCAGCATTAGGGTATTTTGTTGATATATACGATCTGCTGCTGTTTGGTATGGTGCGCGTAAGCAGCCTGGAAAGCCTGGGCCTTAAAGACGATGCAGCCGTAAAGACCGGTCTGGAGATCATGAGCGTACAGATGTACGGCCTGTTGATAGGCGGTATCTTCTGGGGCGTACTGGGCGATAAGAAGGGGAGGCTCTCCGTGCTGTTCGGTTCCATATTATTATACTCACTGGCCAATATTGCCAACGGTATGGTGCATACCGTGCAGCAATACGAAATATGCCGCTTTATTGCAGGCATAGGTCTGGCCGGCGAACTTGGTGCAGGCATCACGCTGGTGAGCGAACTCATATCTAAAGAAAAAAGAGGCATAGCCACATCATTGGTAGCTGGCATAGGGCTTACCGGGGCAGTGGTCGCCTATTTTATTTCCCAGGCGTTCGACTGGCGCGTATGTTTTTACATAGGTGGCGGACTTGGTCTGGCATTGCTGGCCATGCGCGTCAGCGTGTTCGAATCCGGCATGTACGCGCATGTTCAGCAAAACAAAGAGGTACGTAAAGGTGATTTCTGGATGTTCTTTACGCGTCGCAAGCGGTTCGGTAAGTATATTCTGGCCATCCTCATTGGCTTGCCTACATGGTATGTTATCGGCCTGCTCATACAGGTTTCAGACAAGTTCGGTAAAGAATTTGGCATCGCAGAAAAGGTACAGCCGGGTAAGGCCGTGATGTTTGCCTATATAGCTATATCCATTGCAGACATCCTGATCGGCCTCATCAGCCACTGGCTCAAAAGTCGCAAGAAGGCGCTGTATATATTTTACGCAATAACTATATTAGGCATCGTGCTCTACTTTCAGCAGCACAATGGCACCGCTGCCAATATGTACCTCATCTGCGCGCTTATGGGCTTTGGTACGGGCTTCTGGGCGCTGTTCGTTACCATGGCTGCCGAGCATTTCGGCACCAACCTCAGGGCTACCGCAGCCACCACAGTGCCTAATATGGTGCGTGGTTCTTTACCGATCATCATTTTACTATTTGGCCGGCTGCAGTCCGATCTGCATTACAGTTTCATCACCGCAGGTGCTATAACCGGTGCCATAGTGATGACCATCAGCACCATTGCCGTATTCCTGACCGAGGAAACTTTCGGCAAAGACCTTAATTTTATCGAAGAATAATTATACGCTTTAAATCGATCTGTACACCATGACAGAAGCCCTTTACCAGTTCATCTGGCAATACTCGCTATATGCACCTGCCGGCCTGGCCACTACAGCCGGCGAACCTTTGACGGTCATTCACCCTGGCAAGTTGAACAGGGATGCGGGTCCCGATTTTCTCGAGGCGCGCATCAAAGTAGGCAATACCACGTTGGTTGGCAATATAGAACTACATATCAAAAGCAGCGACTGGCTGAAGCACGGCCACCAGGACGATCCGTCTTATCACAACCTTATTTTGCATGTTGTTTACGAGGATGATGTGGCCGATGTGGCACCCAACACACCTGTGCTGGTACTCAACAGCCAGATACCGTCGCACGTTATCCCTAAATACGAGGTGCTGATGGGCGCCAAGGCATCACTGCCCTGCGCCGGGCAACATAGCGGCGTGCGCGATATTACAAAAGAGGGATGGATGAGCCGCCTGCTCGCTGAACGCTGGGAAATGAAGCTCAGCGACTGGAATGTACTACTGGAAAACTCTGCCGAAGATTGGCGCAATCTCCTTTATTGGCGTATGGCAGCCAATTTTGGGTTCAAGACCAATGCTACGCCCTTTATGTTGCTGGCACGCTCCATACCACTCAATGTACTGGGTCGCCACCGCGACAATCTGCAACAAATAGAAGCCTTACTGTTCGGCCAGGCAGGTATGCTGGAAGGATCATTCAACGATCGTTATCCCGAATTGCTACAGGATGAGTACAACTACCTGCGCAAAAAATACAAGCTATCACCCATAGCCGCCCATCTGTGGAAGTTCCTCAGGATGCGCCCTGCCAATTTTCCTACAGTGCGCATAGCACAGTTTGCCATGCTCATACATAAGTCGGAGCACCTGTTCTCGCAGATAGTGGAAACACATACCATAAAAGAGATAGAACCCTTGCTCGATGTCACCGCCAGCGAATACTGGAACAACCACTTCCGGTTCGATGAGGCGCATGAACACCCCGCACCCAAAAGCCTGGGCAGGTCGTCGGTGCATAATATCATCATCAATACCATAGCACCCATACAATTCCTGTTCGCATCGCGCCAGGGCGTCAGCGACCTCGGCGAACGCGCATTGGCCCTGCTGGAATCAGTAGCTGCGGAAAAGAACAACATTACCGCCTTGTGGCAGGAAAACGGCTGGCAGGCCGCCAACGCCGCCCAAAGCCAGGCACTCATACAACTGTACAACAACTACTGCATCAATCACCGCTGCCTGGAATGCACCATAGGACTGAACATTATCAGGTCTCAATAAACCAACAACAAAAACAACACCAATTGTATACCAAAGCCGGCATCGTGTCGGAACGATAACACCTCCCTCTCCCTAGGAGACGGTCGGGGTGAGGCTTATTATAGCATGCCGAAAGTATACAATACATCACAAGATGAAAGGCCCTGTAAGGGCCGGCTATACCAGCATCGGGTTTCAACCCGATGGCTTAAGAGGCAATTACACGACGATGTTAACATAGATATTTTTACAACCAGCCAAGCTCTGAAAGAGCGAAAGACAATAGCCCGGGATGCAGTCCCGGGTAAATACACCCAGAAAAAAAAGCTCTGAAAGAGCGAAAGACACTCACCTCAAACCCAACTACAAACCACATCATTGCCCCATAGGGGCAAAACGTTTGTAGCCAACACACCCCAATACAGATAGCATGCCGTAGGTATGCAACACACATCACAAGACGAATGGCCCTGTAAGGGCCGACTATACCAGCATCGGGTTTCTCTCAGCCGCCGTAGCTTTACGCGAAGGAGGCAACCCGATGACTTAAGAGGCCCCAAAAATCAGTTGGGCGAAATTTGTAATTTCGTCCAAGGAGTAGGCCATCTCCTGATGGCTGAAATGAAATATAATTAACCTGCCTGTCTGCCTTTGGTAGGAGTGGGGCGGCTATCCCAACACTGGTCGAAGCGTCCCGCTTCGTCCCAACCCATGCAAGCGTCTCGCTTGCGAATACACCTGGCAAGATGAAAGGCCCTGTAAGGGCCGGCTATACCAGCATCGGGTTTCAACCCAATGGCTTAAGAGGCGATTGCACGACGATGTTAACCTGTATATTTTCTATAACCAGCCAAGCTCTGAAAGAGCGAAAGACAATAGCCCGGGATGTAGTCCCGGGGAAATACACCAAAAACGTGCAAGCTCTGAAAGAGCGAAAGACACCCCCACAAACCCGACCACAAAACACCTCATTGCCTACAGGGCAAAATGTTTGTAGCCAACCCACACATCACAAGATGAAAGGCCCTGTAAGGGCCGGCTATACCAGCATCGGGTTTCAACCCGATGGCTTAAGAGACATCTCCAATAGACCTACAACCCACACAAAAACGCCATGGTATCCACGTTATCCGCATAATCGCTCAGCGATGGCTTCTGCGACTGGCCGAACGGGATCAACCCATGGCCTATCATGGCCTGAATATCCGGGCTGTTTTGTAGCTCTTCGGTTATCGCCTGCTTGTCATCGTAATACCTGTAATGCAGCACACTCACGGCCGAGAAAGGCATATTATTCTCCACCATTAGTATCGACTCATTGCTCATATACGGCACACGGTTCAGCAGGTATATGGCCAGGTGATAATCGTAATTGTTCTTATACTTGTTCAGGTCAGCATAACCATTATGGCGGTTAAACGCCTTCAGCAACAGTTCAAAGTTATAGTCGCGGGGCACACACACCTGCGTTACGTTACGGCAGCCAAGGCCATAATACAGGTACACATCGTCTGCCAGCGCCTCCAGCTCAGCCTCAGTCTCCGTACCATCTAATACGGCTACAGAAGTACGGTTGCGACGAATGATATTAGGATACTTACCGAAATACTGTTCAAAATAGCGGGCTGTATTATTACTGCCGGTCGCTATATACGCATCACAGCCTTTCAGCATTTCTTCTATATGCACCTGTTCCAGTACCTCAGGCTCCCATTCCCCCAGCTTACCCAGCAGGTAGGGCAGCAGTACCTCATCTTTCGATGATAGCTTCAATCGCAACTGGTGACCGCTCACAAAACCGCATACAAAATCATGAAAACCCACCAGCGGCAGGTTGCCCGCCATCACAATGCCCACCGATTTAAAGGCAGAGGGCAGGGTATAGTTACCCACCCATTGCTGCAAGAGCTCTTTGCGCAAAAAGGTATTGATGATGTTGGCCACGGCGAGCTCTATATGCTCATCGGTGAACCACGCGTTCTTATGCGCCGCCCTTATTTTAGCCTCCTGCCAGCCAATATCATTCATCTGCATCCAGCTACCCAGGTTCGCCAGCAGGTCTATTCTTCTTTCAATATTCATTTTAATGATTGTCGCGTCTTGCTATCGTGCAAAGATATTCAGGTTCGCCTTATTTATTGGGAGCTTGTTTACGGTTTTTGATTTGTTCTTTAATATTTTGATACATAAATACTATAAAGTAGAAGAATGGTAGAGTAATAAGGAATATTACAATTTCTAAAATAAAGGATAGGATGTCCCAGCCCGCGAATGTAGACATGCCCGCAACAAAAGTGTATGGCGCAAACAATGTCTCGACAAAACCAGAATTGAAGAATGCATTAGAAGCGTTTTTCGCGCCTATTATTGCTGTTATGTTACCCAATGCCAGGTAAATAAATGACAGGACAAGGGCAATTCTAAATCGTTTCATTTGCTCAGAAATATTTGTGAAGATTCAGGCATTGCACTAGGTAATATTTGCGGTACATCAAAATAAAGCATTTGGCCATTGAGCCACTCAGCTCAGCAATTGAGCCATTTTCAACCCCTATAAGTAACAAACCTCGCATTGAGCCATTGAGCAATTAAGCCATTGAGCCATTACAACGTACCATTTCCCAAAGTACCACCCCTGCAGCTATAGAGATATTCAGCGAATGCTTGGCACCCCATTGGGGTATCTCTATGCAGCCCTCGCACTGTTGAATGGCTTCTTCATTAACTCCGCTCACCTCGTTGCCAAATATCAGGGCCGTTTTGTCTTCTGGCCCGGCTGAGAATTGCTCCAGGCTGATGCTGTTATGCACCTGCTCCACCGCATACACTTTATAACCATCGGCCCGGCATTGGGCTATGGCATCTGTAACGGTGGCAAAATGTTTCCAGTACACCGTTTCCGTAGCACCAAGCGCTGTCTTGTGGATATCCCTGTGCGGCGGCTGTGGCGTATAACCACACAGGTACACCGCAGCCACAGCAAAGCCATCGCACGTGCGGAACACAGATCCTACATTATGCATGCTCCGCACATCATCCAGTATCACTATTATCGGATGCTTCTCCGCAGCGCGCATCTCTGCAACACTCATCCGGTTCAGCTCATCCATTGTCTTCTTTTGCATCGTCTAACTAATATGATCAATGGTTCGATGGGCTTATAAATGGCCCTGAAAGGGCCGGCTATCATAGCGTCGGGTTTCAACCCGACGACTCAGGTGCCCATCCCCTAAAAAATGTTCGTCCCGACAAACATCGGGACGAACGCAAATATTTTTGAAACTACAAATTACATAGCCAGCCTGAAACCCAGCGATGTTGCCTTGGTATCAGGAGTGTAAGCAGCCCGGCGCGTTACAGATATCTCGTCCTTCTCACTCTGCCACGACCCGCCACGTACTACCTTAGAGTTACCACCCGATGGTCCTTGTGGATTGTTGGCATCACGCTTAGAGAAATAATCCTTACTGTACCAGTCGTTCGTCCATTCTTCCACGTTGCCGGTCATATCATGCAGACCCAGTTCGTTGGCACGTTTCTTACCAACCGGGTGCTGGTGGTCGTTAGCATTACGTTCAAACCAGGCTATATACTGCAGTACCTCGCGGCCACTGTATTTCTTCATGTGTTCAGGGTTCTCCTTTACACCGCCACGCGCAGCAAATTCCCATTCAGCTTCTGTCGGCAGGCGATAGTGCTTGCCGGTCTTTTCGTTCAGCTTGGTGATGAAGGTCTGCACATCATTCCAGCTAACATTGGTCACCGGGCAGTCGTCGCACTTGTAAGCCGATGGATTTTTGTCCATGATGGCCTTCCACTGTGCCTGTGTTACTTCATATGTGCCTATAGAAAAACTCTTCAGTACCACGCTATGTGCCGGGCGCCTGTCAATATAGGCACTGTCGTCACCCATATCAAATTTGCCACCCTGTACGCTCATCATATCAATGGTTAGCTGCGCTTCTTTCTTGTCCTTATTCTTTTGGGCAAATGCCGGATTTAAGCAGGCAAGCAGAACAACAGGCAGTAAGATTTTCTTCATAGAACACTATAATTTTTAAATAGCTTTCAAAAGTAATTAATCCAAATCGAATTTTACAGTGCAGTTTTCCCCGTTTATTCAACTATTTCCACAGCCTTTGTAGGGGCCATGTTGGCATTGCGCATAGCCACATTGCGGGCTACCGTCTGCGCCAAGGTGGTGAATGCATGCTTGGCCACCGGTTCGTCATTCAGCACGGCAGGCACGCCCTTGTCGCCACCTTCGCGTATACCTTGCACCAACGGTATCTCACCTAAGAACGGCAGTTCAAACTGTTCTGCCATCTGCTGGGCACCGCCCTGGCCAAAGATATAGTACTTGTTATCCGGTAATTCTGCGGGAGTAAAATAAGCCATATTCTCAACAATGCCAAGTATAGGCACGTTGATCTGGTTCTGTTTCAGCATGATGATAGCCTTGCGGGCATCAGCAGCAGCTACTGCCTGTGGCGTCGATACGATCACCGCGCCTGTTACAGGTATGGCCTGCACCATCGTCAGGTGCACGTCGCCTGTGCCCGGTGGCATGTCTATCACCAGGTAGTCCAGGTCGCCCCAGTGCACATCGCCTATGAATTGTTTGATGGCCGAGCTGGCCATAGGGCCGCGCCATATCACTGCTTGTTTCTCATCTATCAGCAGCCCGATAGACATCGCCTTGATGCCAAAGCGCTCTATCGGCACTATCATGCCCTTGCCGTTAATATCGGTCATCTTGGGGCGCTCATCGCGCAGCCCCAGCATAATAGGGATGGACGGGCCATAAATGTCCGCATCCAGCAGGCCTACCTTGGCCCCTTCCTGCGCCAGGCCAAGGGCCAGGTTCACAGCAACGGTCGATTTACCAACGCCGCCCTTGCCCGACGCCACCATGATGATGTTCTTCACGCCTGGCAGCACCGATTTATTATCCTTACGGTTAGTGTTCACATTGGCCGTCATGTTCACCTTTACCACAGCTTCCTTATCCACCAGGTGGTGTATAGCCGTCACACAAGCCCTTTCTATCATCTCTTTCAGCGGACAGGCCGGGGTGGTCAATACTACTGTGAATGTTACGTTCTTACCCTCTATATGTACATCCTGCACCATATTCAGCGTCACCAGGTCTTTGCCCAGATCCGGTTCTTCCACATTGCTCAGCGCCGCTAATACTGCTTCTTTTGTTATCATGTAAACCTTTGTTAAAGTGCCTTTTTTGTAGGACAAAAGTACATCAAACCCTTTTACTTTGTACAGCATCGGGGCAATGGTGCGGCTGTTTTTTAACTACTTGTGCAGATGAACATTTTTTACATTTATACCTTCGCCCCCGGTCTCATTTAAATATAATTGTAACTTTGGAACACATGCGGCCCAATTTTATCTCATACTGTTTGCTCATTGCGCTGTTGGCAGCCGGTTCCATATGTAGCCGCGCACAGTCGTCCCCCCAGAATGTTATCCAGATAAGTGGGGTGGTAATGACGGCCGATAGCCTGCGCGCTGTGCCAAATGTTACCATTCAGGTAAAGAACAAGAACAGGGGCGTAGAGTCGGAATATACCGGCGTGTTCAGCATAGTATGCTACAAAGGCGATACCCTCGAGTTCAGCTGCATAGGCTTCCGTCCTAAAGAGTTTATAGTACGTAAAGACCTGCAGGGCGACTATTTCTCGCTCATCCAGTTGATGGTGCAGGATACCTTTTACCTGCCCGAGACCATCATCCGCCCTTTACCAAGGGGCGATGCCTTCGATTATGCCTTCCTCAACTGGCGCATACCTAACGACCAGTACGAGATAGCCCGCCGCAATACCGATGCCTATGTGCTGCGCGCATTGGCCTATACATTGCCTAAAGACGGCCACGAAGCCCAGAGCGCTTACCTGCAGCAGCAAGCCCGCGATGCAGTATATTACGGACAGAACCGGCCCATGAACATCTTCAACCCGCTGGCCTGGGGCGAGTTCTTTGAAGCCTGGAAACGTGGCGACTTCCGCCGCAAGAGCAACCCATATGCTAATGGCTATTAGTGATACAGGGACCAAGGTCCAAACTCCAAGGCCCAAAACACAACCAACCCACTTTTAGGTTTTAACTTTTGACTTATTTTAAAACTGGTACGCCGTTTGTAATATCCATATTCGTTCGTACTTATTATATTTACACAATAAATCTTCAAACAACAGAGAAATGAGAAAAACACTTGCACTGTTTGCCCTGGTAATGGGCTTCTTCATATCGGCCAATGCGCAGTATGAGAACACGTACATTAAAGTAGGCCAGAAGGCACCAGACCTGGAATTTGCCAATCCTCAGGGCAAGACCATGAAACTGTCAGAGATCAACAAGGGTAGCTACGTGCTCCTCGATTTCTGGGCTTCCTGGTGCGGACCATGCCGCGCTTCTAACCCCGGCCTGGTAAAGATGTACAACGAGTATTCAGCTAAGAAGTTCAAGAATGCCAAGAAGGGCTTTACAGTAGTAAGCTTCTCCCTGGATAACAACAAAGACAAGTGGATGGACGCCATAAAGAAGGACGGACTGGTGTGGGCTAACCACATGAGCGACCTGAAACAGTGGCAGAGTGCTGCAACACAGCTTTATGGCCTGCAGTACATACCACAGTGCTTCCTGCTCGATCCTAATGGCAACATCATTGGCAAGTATAGCCGCGCCGAAGAGGCAAGGCCGGATCTGGAAAAGTTCCTGGCAAAGTAATAGTGGCCACGCCACAGTTTTAAAAAGGACCGGTTCTGCCGGTCCTTTTTTAATGCGCTTTGTTGTGTGCGTGTTAGCTTGGCAGCTCCCAGTCGCCGTTTAGTTTCAGTACCTTTTCTATTACATCGCGCACGCAGCCCTTGCCCCCGCTGAGCGGAGATATGTACTTGGCTACCTGCTTTATTTCGGCCACGGCGTCGGCGGGGCAGCAGGGTAGGCCGCACATCTGCATTACGGCATAGTCGGGTATATCATCGCCCATATACAGTACGCTGCTGAAATCGGTTTTGTGGGTGAGGGCCATGGCATCCAATACCTCTTTTTTGCTTTCTATACCAATGTGCACATCCTTGATACCCAATCCATTAAGCCTTAAACGTACAGCCTCGGAGCGCGCGCCGGATATGATCCACACTTTATAACCTTTCTTAATGGCCAGCTGCATGGCATAGCCATCTTTAATATTCATGCTACGCAGCATATGACCATCTTCCGTCAGCATCAGGCTGCCATCGGTCAGTACGCCATCTACGTCAAAAACGAACGTTTTTATCGGTGCAAAGAGTTCGAGTATATTCATATCAATTAGCAGATTTATGAATAGCTAATTAGCTGATGAGCAGATTAGCTGGTGGAAAACCTAAAGGTCTGTTGTCATCTAAGGCTTTTGAGGAAGTGACAGAGTAATCTATGTTTGATCATTCAATAGATCAGCTAATCAGCTAATTAGCTAATTAGCACATAAGTAAACTACCCCTGGTTATCGCGCCATTCGTATACCCAGCTCGACTGGATCATCTCCAGGTGACCTTCGTTACTTTCTTCGCGCTTGCCCTCGAAATTAGGTATCTGTAATACCCATTCCAGCAGTTCGGTAAAGCGGATGCGGTATATCTTGCTTTCGCCAAAGTCATCGCCAAAGCGCTCATACAGCTTCAGGGCTATATCTTCGTAATCATTCCACTTTATCGGCGGTTCAAAATGCGGCATATAATACTTAGTTGAAAAATTGAAATTTGGTTCCTGGGATTTGGCCCTTGGAGTTTGGTTCTTGAAACTTAATCACCGTGTATGGTCGACTGATCGGGCAGTGTTACCTCTATAAAGCCCTTGTCGCACTCATCCAAAAAGCACTGGCAGCCCAGGCGGCTGTTGATGCGCGGGTTGCGTGCCCTGTCTATAAAGTCTTCTTCGCGGTCGCTTATTTCCGGCACATGCTCGTTACCTTTTTCCAGATACAGGTGGCAGGTGCTGCAGCCGCATACCATACCGCAGTTGTGGTGCAGTTCTATGTTGTTTTCCAGTGCTATCTCTACTATATTCTGGCCGGGGGCTACGTTCTCCAGTACTATCGGTTCCAGCCCCTTTTGCTCAAAATTAAATTTTATAGTGTACATCCTTGTGTAGTCGTAAGTTAGTTTTTGCGGTGCAAAGGTAATGCAAGTGTGCCTATTTGCATTACTAACATTCTATTGGTGTATTGGGGGCGGTGGCAAAAGTTATTTTTTTGTTTCCTAATCCCGTTTTGCTATCATACCTTTGCACGCCATATGCGTATCGATTCAGCAGTTAAAATTTTCTCCGGCACAGGATCTACCTACCTGGCCGAAAGAATTGCCAAAAGCTTCGGGACCAGGCTTGGCAATATCAATATCCAGAAATTCAGCGATGGCGAGATGCAGCCGGTGATACAGGAGTCCGTTCGCGGCGCTTATGTGTTCCTGGTGCAGAGCACTTTTGCCCCTACAGACAACCTGATGGAGCTGTTGCTGATGATCGACGCCTGCAAGAGGGCTTCGGCAGGGTATATAACAGCTGTTATCCCGTATTACGGCTTTGCCCGCCAGGACCGTAAAGACAAGCCACGTGTGGCCATAGGCTCTAAACTGGTGGCCAACCTGCTGACCACCGCCGGCGCCAACCGCGTGATCACCATGGACCTGCACGCGCCGCAGATACAGGGTTTCTTCGATATCCCGGTAGACCATATGGACTCTTCGGCAATTTTTATCCCTTATATTGAGAAATTGAAAATAAAAGACCTTACCTTTGCGGCCCCTGACGTAGGCAGTACCAACCGCGTACGTGAGGTAGCGAAGTATTTCGGGGCCGATATGGTGATCTGCGACAAGCAGCGCAAGCGTGCCAACGAGATAGCCAGCATGACGGTGATAGGTGACGTGAAAGACAGGAACATCGTATTGATCGATGACATCTGCGATACCGCAGGTACCCTGTCTAAATCGGCAGCCATGCTGAAGGAGAAAGGTGCCAAAAGCGTTCGCGCTGTATGTACGCACCCGGTACTCAGCGGCAATGCTTACGAGAACATCCAGAACTCTGTATTGGAAGAACTGGTTGTTTGCGACACGATACCACTCCGCCAGCAGTGCGATAAGATCAAGGTACTTTCTACCGCCGATCTGTTTGCAGTAGCCATCCGCAATGCTTCGGAAAATAAGTCTATCAGCTCTTTGTTCATTCATAGCAATATGAATTATAATAAATGATTAGCTGATGTGCTGATTAGCAGATTAGCTAATTGAATAAAAAGGGTAAAACAGCTAATTAGCACATCAGCTAATCAGCTAATTAAGATAAAAGTTAAGATCAGCTAATTAGCACATCAGCTAATCAGCTAATTGAAATAAAGACTGTTTATACAACAAAATCTGCCCCCACAAAGGGATTTGAATTTTTAAAACCATTTCAGCGTACGGACGTTTGGCAGATGAATCCGACCGGCGGTGAAAGAAACAAAAGACTAAACACTAAAATGAAAAGTGTAAAGATCGAAGGTAAACTGAGGAGCGACCTGGGCAAGAAAGCCACACGTCAGCTCCGCTCTAACGACGAAGTGCCTGCCGTTATCTACGGTGGCAACGAAACAATCCACTTCAGCGCGCCTGTTATGGCATTCCGCACGCTGGTGTACACTCCTGAGTTCCAGATCGCTGAGATCAGCGTAGACGGTAAGACTTACCGTACTATCGTTAAGGACCTGCAGTTTGATGTACTGACAGACGTACTGAGCCACGTAGACCTGCTGGAACTGGTAGAAGGCAAGAAGGTGGTAGCTACACTGCCGCTGAAGTTTGTAGGTGTGCCACAGGGTGTTAAAGACGGTGGTCGCCTGGTAACTAAGCTGAAGGGCCTGACCGTGCGTACAGAACCTAAGCACCTGGTGGAAGCTATCGAAGTGAACATCGAGAAGCTGGAACTGTTGGGTAACGTTCGCGTAGAAGACGTGAAGGCTGACAACATGGAGATCATGAACTCGCCACGTATTCCTATTGCTTCTGTTATCACTACACGTGCCCTGCGCCAGGCAGAAACCGAAGCAGCAGCTGCTGCCAAGGGTGCAAAGAAGTAATATTTGCTTACCTCTTTTATATGGTCCCCGCGAAATGCGGGGACTTTTTTTTGCCCGATTGCTTAGCGCGCTATCACCCCCGACACGTCGCAAGCGACGCATCGCCCCCTCTTTGGCAAGAGGGGAGTCCTCGTGTGCTTGTAGCACACTGTTGACGTACCTTATTTTTTGCCGACAGGCAATTATATAAGCAGTTGGGCAACTCCCCTCTTGCCAAAGAGGGGACGATATTCGACCAGCCGAAGGCGTGTTGTCGAATGTCGGGGGTGATCGCCACAATAACCTGAGTTTAAGTAAGCCCATGAGGACTCCCCTCTTGCCAAAGAGGGGACGATATTCGACCAGCCGAAGGCGTGTTGTCGAATGTCGGGGGTGATCGCCACATTAACCCGGGTTTAAGTAAGCCCATAAGAATTCCCCTCTTGCCAAAGCTGTAAGTCCCGCAGCATTGCGTGGAAGGGGCGCGATATCAGACCAAGCGGAGCGCGTTGTCTGATATCCGGGGTGATCGCCACATAACACAAGGTAATTGCCCTGAAAATCCCTATTTTTATAGTCACCATGAAACACATACACTCTTTAAATCACCTTAAAAATTACAGGTCTGCACTGCGTAAAAACCTGACACCTGCTGAGGCTACGCTCTGGAAGTGCCTTAAAAACGGCCAACTGCAAGGGCGAAAATTCATCAGGCAACATAGCATAGAAAATTACATTGCCGACTTCTACTGTGCTTCTGAGCAATTGATCATAGAACTGGACGGACAGCCACACGCAGATCCAATGGTGGCGCTGAATGATGAAGTGCGTACGCAACGGCTTACTGAACTGGGATACACAGTCATCAGGTTCGAGAACAAGTTGGTGTTCAAGTATACTGAAGATGTTCTGGCCGAGATCGCCAGGCATTTCAAATAGTTGCTTAGCGCGCTATCACCCCCGACACGTCGCAAGCGACGCATCGGCCCCTCTTTGGCAAGAGGGGAGTCCTCGTGTGCTTGTAGCACATTTTGATGTGGCTTGGGTTGCTTAGCGCGCTATCACCCCCGACGCGGTCGCAAGCGACGCATCGGCCCCTCTTTGGCAAGAGGGGAGTCCTCGTGTGCTTGTAGCACACTGTTAATGTACCCGGTTATTTTTGCCGACAGGCAATTATATAAGCAGGTGGGCAACTCCCCTCTTGCCAAAGAGGGGCGCGATATCAGACCAAGCGGAGCGCGTTGTCTGATATCCGGGGTGATCGCACACCTCACACACTCCCGCCACCGGCGGAATGGCTTTCGCGGACGTGGTTGCGCCATTGTTGTTGGTCTACTACCAGGTGGCGATAGTTGCCCAGCAGTTTGGCGGCGTCTTGCAGGGCGGCATTGTGGTGGGTGGTCCAGGGTTCGGGTTCCCTCCGCTCTCTTTCTGTTTCTGTTTCTGTCTCCTCTTCCACTACTGCTTCTATTTCCTGCTCCTGTTCCGTCACCATTTCCTGTTGCTCATCTTCTGCCGGCACAGTTTCTACTTCCTGTTCTTTCTTCACCGTAGCCAGTATTTGCTTCATTTCCGCCTCTTCTATGCGGTCTATCGATTCCTGGTCTTCGCGCAATAGGCGGGCTTCCCAGGCCTGGCGTTTGGGTAGGTGCGCTTCGCTATCCAGGCGTTCTTTCTCTTCCTGCTGCACCTGCTCCAGGTAGCGGGCATAGTCTTTTATGCGCTGCTCCTCGTCTTCATGCTCGGGCAGGGGCGTGTGGATGGTCTCTAAAAAGGCCGTCATGATATCGGTCAGCACATCGGCAGCGGCGGCATTATGCTTGCGCACAAAGCGGCTGAATTCCGCCATCAGCTCCACGGCCTCGTTGCGGTTGCGCGTGGGTTTTACGGCCTTTATGGTGCCGGCCAGCCGGCGGATGATGGTCGATTCCTCCAGCGTAGGGTAGGCCTCGGTGCGGCGGCGGGCTATCTTCTTGTTCAGCTCGGTAAGCTGGGCGTAGTAGGCCTCGGCTATCAGGGCAGGTGCGCTGGCGGCATTGGCGCGGGCGCGCAGCCAGTCGCCTTCTTTTATCCAGTCGAACAGGGTGCGGTGGCTGATGCCGGTGATCTGTGCTATTTGTGCCCGGGTGAGGTCTGTCTGGAAAAAGAGCTGACGGGCTTGTTGTTTGGTTTGTGTGGGGTGCATATGATTTGGGTTTTGGTTTTTTGAAGGGTTTGTTTTGATTGGGGTTGCTTAGCGAGCTATCACCCCCGACGCGGTCGCAAGCGACGCATCGGCCCCTCTTTGGCAAGAGGGGAGTCCTCATGTGCTTGTAGCACATTGTTGATGTAGCTAGTTATATTTTTTGTTGCCGAAGGACGATCATGTAAGCTGGTGGGCAACTCCCCTCTTGCCAAAGAGGGGCACGATATCAGACCAAGCGGAGCGCGTTGTCTGATATCGGGGGTGATCGGCGCTATGCGGATGTGTTTTCTGCCGATGATATTTTTTGAGGTTTGCCGGCAGTTTTTGGTTGAGGTGAGCGGGGTTATTGTGTTGGTTTTGTTGGGGTTGGGTTTTATATGATTTTTTGTTATTTCTGCCGGTGTGGCATTTTTTTCAAAATCCCAGTGTCCAATTCCAGGAACCAAGATCCAGCTTCTAATGTCCAAATTCCAAGTTCCAAGTTCAGGGAACTGAGGGGGCGGGGTGTTTGTTTTCATGTTTCAGGGTAGGGCGATGTTTGGGCATTGCCGTGGCGTAAAGTTGAGCTGCGGTTGTTTTTTGACCAAATAAAAAAAGCATGATACTACGTTTTTTGTAGCATGATGCACCCTATACGGGGCATCATGCCACGCCATTTTGTGGATATCTCTGTGTATGTGTTTGGTTTTGCGTGATTTGGGTATGGTGTTATTTTGTTTTGTCTGCCGAAAAAAGTGTGGACGAAAAATGGGGTGTTTTTGGGGGGTGTTTTTTGGGGTTTGTCTGAATCAGTATGGTCAGTATTTTAGTATTGGGAGTATTGTTGATAAGCTGTCATGGTGAGCCTGTCGAATCCATGATTGCGGACATGGGTTATATAACAACCCGTGTCCGTGTCGCCCTTCGACAAGCTCAGGGTGACACTCTGTGGGCGGCGTTGTTGAAATTATCGTACTGATAAGCTGTCGTGGCGATCCCGCATGGGCGGGAGAATCTCATGATAGCGGACATGGTTTTTTGTGGCTTTGTGTCTTTGCGAGGAACGAAGCAATCTCGCAAGCGGGTGGGTTGTTACTCCGGGTGGGTCATCGCGAGGTACGAAGCGATCTCACAAGCGGATGGGCTTTTGTTGGGTGGTTTTGTAATATGACAATACGTGAAAAATACCCCCTTTGTTTAATAAATAATTTCACAATCTTTGTATAAACAAACTATGTAACAATAGTTTAGCTATTGTATCACTTAAACCTACAACATGTCTAAATTTATTACCAGCAAGGAACTGGGGGACGCGGTCTATAATATCATCTGGAATGCAGAGAAAACACTCTTGATATTAAGCCCATACATTAAGCTGGATAAGTACTTTAAGGAGCTATTTGAAAAGCACAAGAGCAATCCAGAGCTCGACTTAATCATCGTTTTTGGTAAAAATGAAGGGAATGCCAGTAGAAGTATGGCGCATGAAGATTTTGAATTTTTTAAGCAATTCAAAAAGGTAAGTATTATTTACGTGCCGAATCTTCACGCCAAATATTATGGTAACGAATCTGCAGGAGTAATAACGTCTATCAATCTCTATGACTATTCTTTTACGAACAATATTGAATTTGGTGTTTATTCAGAAAATAAATTGTTGGATTATTTTTCGCCATCCGCAGATCAAAAGGCGTGGGTTGAATGCAAGAATATTGCTAACCAGGGAGAAGTAGTATTCATAAAGCGCCCGATTTATAAGAAAGGGTTCTTAGGTGCTTTAAGTGGTAAAAACTACGTAGACTCAAAGGTTTTATTTGATAATACCGAATTGTTTTATGGTAATAGTCGCTATGCAACAAAGCAAACAGGTAGAAAGTTACCGGATTATGAGCCAGAACTAGATTACAATGCGAAGGATGTGCCTATGCCCGTACGTGAAGAAGTGACCAAAAGAAAAAACTTAATAGATGAGCCAGAGACGCCGAGTTATCAATCTGGATTTTGTATAAGGACCGGGGTAAGAATAGCTTATAACCCTAACCGACCTTATAGCGAACAAGCATACCGATCATGGGCGCAATATGGCAATCCTGACTACAAGGAGAAGTATTGCCATAAGACTGGTAAAGAGTCTAATGGTAAGACTTCAATGAGGAACCCGATTTTGTAATGTTTAAATTTCAATGACTATGAAAAAATTGTCAGTAGCTGCAATCGTAGATTTTCAAAGAAGGTCTGAAAAATCGAAGAAAACGTTTGTAAACGATTTAAGGTTAGATGTTGAGAAAAAGGAAAACGAAGAGGGGGACGGGGGGCGTCACTACTGGATCACTAGTTTAAGTGCAGTGAGTAATGCATATAAAAGCAATGACCTTCAACTAATAAAACAAAAAATAGATCAGTTAGAAGAGAAGTTCGAGAACTCTGATAATAAACGGAGCAAGATTATGTATCAAAGAAATATTGATATTCTATATGGATTTGAAGACGTCGATTTTAAAAAATGGCAGCCTTCAAGGCAGCCGAAGTTCCTTGTTAAATCCAAGCTGAAGTCATTAATTGAGATAAAAGGGTTTCAGATCCAGGCATTGCCGCATCATGTATACAGTTATGAGAAGAACGATAAAGAGGAAGTTGGAGCTGTTTGGTTTGTCGCAAAGGTTAATGGGTTTACAAGACTCGAACTTGCACTGTTTTCCGACATACTTTTTAGATATTTAGAAATAAATTTTTCTGACAAGTATATCGTAAATCCAAAGTATTGCATCGCAGTGGATGCTGTTCAAAATGTCGCGATCAATTACTCACAAATCCAACGGGGTGACATCAATACGCTATTAATTCCTACGTTAGATGAGCTTCGAGCAATGATGTAAGAAACGACTAACAGTTTTAATTTATTTTATTTCTTATTTTATGAAGATTGAGTCAGTCAGAATCGAGAATTTCCGTGTTTTCAGGGATGAAACAATATTCTTCGATAACTATACATGCTTTGTTGGTGCGAACGGTGCTGGTAAATCAACTGTATTTAACGCCTTAAATATCTTCTTTCGTCAATATAAAGACAGTAAAACGGATCTGAGTAAACTGTCTGCAGATGATTTCCATCATAAGGACGTGACTAAAGATATAAAAATTACAGTTACGTTTTCAGACTTGTCGCAAAATGCGAAGGAGAATCTTGCAACATACGTTAGGCAGGATAAACTTATTGTGACGGCCGTAGCAACTTATGATGCTAATATTGAAAGGGCCGAGGTTAAACAATACGGTAACCGTTTAGGTATGAAGGATTTTAAATCATTTTTTGAAGCTGATAAGGCGGGTGCAAAGGTCAGCGATTTGAAAGCAATTTATTCTGATTTGCAACAGAGCTATACTGATTTACCTAACGCATCTACCAAGGCTGACATGATAGAAAAGCTTCAGCTTTATGAAGCTGAGAGAAAAGATCTATGTGAATTAATTCCTAGTGAAGATCAGTTTTATGGCATCTCTAAGGGAGCAAATCGATTAGCTCCGTATATTCAATGGATTTTTATTCCTGCCTCAAAAGATGTCACGGAAGAGGGTGAAGAATCTAAGACATCGGCATTAGGTCAACTGTTAGCACGGACGGTACGTACTGCAGTTAACTTCGATGAAAAGGTTAACGAGTTAAGGCTGGCTACGAGATCGTCATTTCAAAATTTAATAACTCAAGAGCAATCAGCCTTAGAAGGGATTTCGTCCTCGCTACAAACACGATTATCTTCCTGGGCCCATCCAAAAATTACAGCGCAAGTATTATGGAAGTTAGACCCAGACAAATCAGTTAAAATAGAGGAACCGTGGGCTTATATAAAAATTGGAGAAAGGGGTTTTGATGGTGATCTTTCAAGGTTTGGCCATGGATTGCAGAGATCATACATGTTGGCATTATTGCAAGAACTTACTTCTTTTGGTGATTCTGATGCTCCGACACTCATTATGGCGATAGAAGAGCCGGAGCTTTATCAACATCCGCCACAAGCAAGATATTTAGCAGAAACTTTAATTGAGTTGGCAGAGAGGGAAAGCCAAGTATTATTGTGTACACATAGCCCATTATTTATCCCAGGAGACAATTTTCAACAAGTTAGAATTGTCAGAGAAAATGGAAGTCCCAGTTTTACAACAATTAAGTCAGTGTCATACGTTGACTTGTCTGATGAACTTGCCAGAGTAGGTGCGCGAAACTTTAGCGCGACTGGCATGATTGCAAAATTATATCCTACCCTAAGTGCACAGCTCAACGAGATGTTCTTTTGTAAAGTTCTGATTTTAGTGGAAGGTATTGAAGATATTGCATATATTAATTCTTATCTCTTTCTAACAAATAAAATGATCGAGTTTAGAAAATATGGTTGTCATATTGTAGCAGCAAATGGAAAGGATAAAATGATTAACCCACTTGCCCTTGCGAAACTACTTAGTATTCCGGTGTTTGTAATATTCGACGGCGATACCGACAAGTCGACACAACGGGAGATTGATCAGCATAAAAGGGACAATAAAGCACTTATTATGTTGCAAAATCACAGCGATAATGAATGGCCAGAAGCAACTATTTACAAAGCCGATCTTATATGTTGGAAAAGCAATTTAACGGCAACAATGAAAGTAGAGTTTGGAGCAGAATGGCAAACTTATAAGGATCGTGTTGAAGCATTTTATGATAATCCTGGAGGTCTAGAGAAAAACCCATTAGCGATTGGAAGATTACTAGAATTAGCATGGACGAATGGGGTGAAATCCCCTATCTTAGAAAATCTGATTGAGAGGATTATTAATTTTGCTCGAGCGGAGTAGCTTATTTTGTTGCTTTAACGGATATTTCCCGGAAGGTGTAACTGTTTTTAACAACACGTTTTTTCTTCTAAAATCAATAAGGAGCCGCAGGGTTGAAAACCTGCGCTATTATAACACGTCCTTACAGGACGGACCGGGTTGGGGTGGGCTCGTGTCCGTGTCGTGGTTCGACCCTTCGATAAACTCAGGGTAAACTTAGCTTAGGGTGACACTATGTGATAATTGTGTATTTAACGTGTTATTAGTGCCTCGTTTGGTTGCGAGATTGCTTCCTTCGTCGCAATGACTGGGTTTGGGTGGGCCCGTGACCGTGTCGCCCATTCGACAGGCTCAGGGTGACACTATGTAAAAACTGTGGTTAACACTATGTAAATATTTGCGTGAGGGATAGTAGCGAATACCCCGCAGCGTTCAGCGAGGAGTAGCAGCGGATAGCCCGACCCGCAGGGGCACGCCATAGGGAGAGCGGAGAAAGAGAGCGGAGAGCGTTTGTGTCCGTGTCTGCCCTTCGATAAACTCAGGGTGACACTCTGTAGTTATGTTAGAGCAATTGTTTTATTAACAAGACCAATAGGTGGATTGACGATTTTAGAACTATTCTAAGTAATTTGCGGGCTGTATGCAAGAATTGCCTGTTATCAGTGCAGCCCAGGCAGAGGCTGCGGAGCCGCGCGTGAAGAAGCCGAACTGGCTGCGTGTGAAATTGCCCATAGGTGAAAGCTACCGCCATGTGCGGAGCCTGGTGGATACGCATAAGCTGCACACCATTTGCGAGAGTGGTAATTGCCCCAATATGGGCGAGTGCTGGGGCGATGGTACTGCCACCTTTATGATACTGGGTAACATTTGTACGCGTAGTTGTGGTTTTTGTGCGGTAGCTACGGGTCGCCCCGAGCCGGTGGATTGGGATGAGCCGCAGCGTGTGGCCGAGGCCATTCACCTGATGAAGGTGAAGCACGCCGTGCTGACATCGGTAGACCGCGACGAGCTGAAGGATGGTGGCAGTATAATATGGGCCAACACCATAAAGGCCGTACGCGCGCTGAACCCCGATACTACGCTGGAGACGCTGATACCCGACTTTAAGGGCGACTGGGACAACCTGCAGCGCATAATAGATGTGGCGCCGGAGGTGGTGAGTCATAATATGGAGACTGTGGAGCGCCTGACCAAGAAGGTGCGCATACAGGCCAAGTATCACCGTAGCCTGGAAGCGCTGCGCCGCCTGAAAGAGGGGGGCATGCGCACCAAGAGCGGTATAATGCTGGGCCTGGGTGAGGAGAAGCACGAGGTGCTGGAAACCTTGCAACAGCTGGCCGATAATGGTATTGATGTGGTAACGCTGGGTCAGTACCTGCAGCCGAGCAGCAAGCACCTGCCGGTGGTGCGTTTTGTGCATCCGGATGAGTTTGCGGAGTATCGCGAGGCGGGTTATCAAATGGGTATTGATTACGTAGAGAGTGGTCCGCTGGTGCGGAGTTCTTATCATAGTGACCGGCATGTGATACCGGGTGAGGGTAGGAGGAAGTGGATGGAAGGGAAGCAGGGTGCTTAGTAGGGGTTGTTTGTCGTCGCAGGGTTGAAACCCTGCGCTATGATACGGTCGCCCTTACAGGGCTTGCTTGTGTGGTTGTGGGCTCGTAGACGTGTCGCCCTTCGGCAGGCTCAGGGTGACACTATTTGGGGTTTGGCACTTGGTTCCTGGAGTTTGGGGTTTGGATTTTGGTTCTTGGTTCTTATATGTTTTCTATCGAATGAAACCGTTTTTCAGGGCTTTGCTGGTGGGTTTGAGTGTGCTGGTGGGGGCGGTGTTCGTTTTTTCGGCCTATAGTAAGGCTTTTCCTATTTATGGTTTTGAAGCTACGCTGGTGGAGTTTGCCGGCTTGCCGTATACTTTGGCGGCTATTGCTGCGCGGGCTTTTACGGGCCTGGAGGCAGCCATGGGCCTGCTGCTGGTGCTGAACATGTATGGCGCCCGTAAGTGGGTGCTGTGGGGTACGGTGGGCCTGCTGATGGCCTTTAACGTGTACCTGGTATACTTGTGGGTGCGCTTTGGCAGTGGGGTAAACTGCGGCTGCTTTGGTGATGCGCTGTGGATGAATGCCCCGGTAAGCTTGCTGAAGAATGCAGGTTTGCTGGCGGCGCTATTGGTATTGGCCAAATGGCACACGGGCATAGCCGGGCGGTGGACGCTGGTGCCGTGTCTGTCGGCGCCGCTGAGCCTGCTGATAGTACCCTTTATTATCTTCCCCATGAACGACCTGGGGCCTACGCCCGATATGAATCCGTGGTATGCCGGCAAGGGGGTGAGCGCTGTGCCGCCCGTAGAGCTGCGCAAGGGCAAGCATGTGGTTGCGTTCCTGAGTCCATCGTGCAGCCACTGCCGCAAGGCCGCCAAACGCATGCACGAGATACATCTGCAATACCCCGGCACATCGTTCTTTTTGGTGATCGGCGGGATGGAGAGCAAGCTGGATGATTTCTGGAAGGATAGCAAGGCCGAGGACCTGCCGCATATCCGCATGGAGAAGGAGGCGTTTCTGAAGGCCACAGGCGGAGTTTTTCCGCGGATATTGTGGGTGAAGGATGGTGTGGTGGTATCGCAAACGGGGTATAGTGATCTGAAGGCGGATGGGGTTTGGAATTGGGAAAGAAATTAGCATTCGTGTTGTGTAGCCGCAGGGTTGAAACCTTGCGCTATGATACGGTCGCCCTTACAGGGCTTGTCCGTGTGGTTGTGGGTTGTGATTTGGGTTGCTTAGTGCCAGCCGTCTCTTTACTTTTCTTTCGGGTGCCCCAAAGAAAAGTAACAAAAGAAAGCGGCACTTTTTCGTATCGCTCCGCGCGAAAAAGGAGCTATGCTGCGTGTGCTTGTGGTTGGCTCGACCGCTCCTCGCATTCGCTTGGCCTGCGCTTCTTGCTTGTGTGGTTGGTGCGCTCGTGATCGTGCCGCCCTTCGACCCTTCGATAGACTCAGGGTAAACTTAGCTCAGGGTGACACTATGTGGGGCTCGACCGCTGCTTGCTCGTGTGGTTGGTGGTCCTATTTGATAGCTGACAATGTGAATAGATTTTTGTGGTTATTAGGCTCGTTTTTCATATTTTAGCCACCTGATTTATTTTCCTGCTTTTTTGTGGGTGGGAGAGTAGTACCTATAAAAGACAAAAAACTGACATGCAATATCCAAAGACCGGTCTTGTAGTAGTGATACCGGTATATAATGAACAGGAGTGTATTGAAGAGGTGTTGAGCTCGTGGGGTACGTTCCTGGCGCGCTACCTGAAGGATCATTCTTTTAAGATAGTTGTGGTGAATGATGGATCGCGCGATAACACGCCCAAGATACTGGACGATATTGCCAACAAATATCCTTACCTGCATATTGTACATCAGCAGAATGGCGGTCATGGCGAGGCGGTGCTGAATGGTTATGCCATAGCGCTGAAGTTTGAGCCGGACTGGGTGTTCCAGGTGGATAGCGACAACCAGTTTTTGCCGGAGGATTTCCCTAAGTTGTGGGAGCAGCGCTCAAAGTCGAACTTTTTGCTGGGCAACCGCAAGAAGCGTTACGACGAGTTCAACAGGCTGATCATCACGCGTATCGTTCGGGCTATCATCTTCATGCTGTATCGTGTATTCCTTATCGATAGTAATATTCCTTACAGGCTCATCAAGGGCAGCTACCTGAAGATGCTGCTGCATGATCTGCCGGGCAGGCCGTTCGCACCCAACATCTTCTTGTCGGTAATGGCGAAGAAGGATGGTAATGATGTAATGTCTATACCGGTAACGCACAAGGAGCGCGAGACGGGCCAGGTGTCTATCATCAAGTGGAAGCTGCTGAAGGTGTGTTTCCGCTCGGCCAGGGAGTTGCTGGGCTTTGCGTTCAGCATCAAGAAGCGTGATCTGAGTAAAATCGGATAACGTTGGTTGCTTAAGCCGCAGTGTTGAAACCCTGCGCTATGATACGGTCGCCCTTACAGGGCTTGAACATGTGGTTGCCGATAGTGTGGGGGTGATGGTAGCCAGGTGATTTTTTGATTTTAATTTTTAAGTTTTAATATTTTATTTTTTCGTAGTGTCTC
Organism: Chitinophagaceae bacterium; assembly: GCA_947455215.1. Taxonomy (GTDB): domain Bacteria; phylum Bacteroidota; class Bacteroidia; order Chitinophagales; family Chitinophagaceae; genus Flavipsychrobacter. The sequence continues at coordinate 13,938 of CANGNA010000019.1, read as the reverse complement.
ATCATAAGTATATCATAATAGGTGCCGGGCCAACGGGGTTGGGTGCCGCTTACAGGCTAAAAGAGCTGGGTGTGGAGGATTTTGTGGTGCTGGAAAGGGAACCGAACGCGGGCGGTTTATCGTCGAGCTATGTAGACGATATGGGCTTTACGTGGGATCTTGGCGGGCATGTGCAGTTCTCTCATTACAAGTATTTCGACGACCTGATGATGAAGGCATTGGGCGAGGATGGCTGGCTGAGTCACCAGCGGGAAAGCTGGGTGTGGATACGCGACAGGTTTGTGCCGTACCCGTTCCAGAACAACATCCGCTGCCTGCCTAAGGAGGAGATGTGGCAGTGCCTGCAGGGCCTGATACGTGAGTATAAGAGCGCTACCTACCAGAAGCCGGCCAACTTCCGCGAATGGATCATAGCCACGCTGGGGCAGGGTATTGCCGATGTGTTCATGATACCTTACAACTTTAAGGTATGGGCGTATCCAACAGAGACCATGAACTATACATGGATAGGTGAGCGCGTAGCTGTTGCCGACCTGGAAAGGGCTACAAAGAACATCCTGTTCGATATAGAAGATGTATCGTGGGGTCCTAACAGCACGTTCCAGTTCCCTAAGTATGGTGGTACAGGGTCTATATGGCTGAATGTGGCCAAGATGATCGGTCATGATAAGTTCCGCTTTGGCAGTGTGGTGACCACTATAGACGAACAAACAAAGACCATTTACTGCGAGGATGGCAGTACACATACCTACGATGCGCTGATCAATACGATGCCGCTGGATATATTGGTGGGCAAGCTGAAGCATGCGCAGGACAGCCATAAAGAGGTGGTGAAGCTACTGAAACACTCGACCACGCATGTGATAGGTATAGGCCTGAAGGGCAAACCTGTTGCCGAGCTGGCGACGAAGTGCTGGATGTACTTCCCTGAAGATAATTGCCCATTCTACAGGGTGACTGTGTTCAGCAATTACAGCCCGAATAACGTGCCGGATATCAACCAGCATTGGTCGCTGATGGCGGAAGTAAGCCAGAGCGAGGTGAAGCCGGTGAACCCTGATACTATAGTTGAAGAGACCATACAGGGTATGCTGAATACCAAGCTGATACAGAGCCGTGATGAGGTAATATCGGTATGGTATAAACGCCTGGATTATGGCTACCCGACACCATCGCTGGACCGTGATAAGGCCATCAACAAGGTGATACCGGAGCTGGACAAGCTGGACATTTATTCGCGCGGGCGCTTTGGTGGCTGGAAGTACGAGGTATCGAACCAGGACCACTCACTGATGCAGGGTGTGGAGATAGTGAATAAGCTGGTGCTGGGCATCAACGAGGTGACGTTTACCTTCCCGAATACCGCTAATGCTATGTGGGGTAAGTAAGATTTCAGCCAATTAAATTGTGTTTGATAGCGTTGCGTACATACGGCACGCAAACACTCATCATTGTGTATTACTACAACCCTTCTGTCCCTATGGGACAATGACATGAAGTTAAAGGGCATGTAGCGGGTATCTTTCGCTCTTCCAGAGCTTACCGCCTTATATTTTATACCTGGGGCTGCGCCCCAGGCTATTATCTATCGGGCTTTCAGCCCAACCCATGCTGGAGGTCTATTTGCTTTTATTTTGTGTGTCTACGGCGCGTTGGTTTTCTGAGAGGTTGATGTGTACCTGCTTATCGGTGAAGTCGTTTACGGAGATACCTGCAGATGGGGTGTTGTAGTAAGACATGACCACTGTATCGCCCACTTTGGCAAATGGTGCTGTGACGAACTGCGAACAGTTGACGTAGAAGGCGTGGGGTATGGTATCTATGTAAATATCCAGCTGCAGGCCGTTCTGTGTCTGTTCGTAGTTCAGGCGGTTGATGATGGCGGTGATGGTCTTGCGGTCGTTGGCATCGTCGGTAGCAATCTGTCCGCCGCTCTGGCTGAGGAGCGCCTGGTAAGCCCTTAGTGCATTGAGTGGCACGGGGTCGTAGGCCAGTATAGATTTGTTGGTCACGTCTATAAATGCTACACCACGGTAAGAGCCGTCATCGCCCAATACAGATATAATAGCGGTCATGCGGCCATATACATTTTCGTATATCACCCTTACACCATGCAGGTGCTGGTAGGCCAGCTTAGCCGATACTGCAGCCAGCAGGTGCTCTTCGGTAGTGCCGGCAACTATATATCTTTTAGAAATGCCTGTTTTGGTGTCGGTATAGATGAGGTCGGTCATGGAGGCGTCTTTGGCATTGGCCGATGTCATTGGGGTAACGTAGTAGCACCTGCCGTCGGCACCGTAGTTCAGTGTTATGTCTTCGGTGGTCTTCTGGTTCAGGTTGGCCCATACACTGTTCCACCAGCCCAGGGCATAGTTGCCCCAGTCGCTTAAATAGGTCTTCACGATATCGGCAGGGTACACCCTGTCTACCCAGTCAGGCACTTCATTTACCTTCTTAAAGTTAATGTCGCCGGTGAGCGGGTCTACGACGGTCACCCCCAACACCTTTTCGCCGGAGTAACCTATGGTGGGATCGCAAACGGTAACCACCCAATAGGGCTTCATGTTGTCGTCCAGCTCGAAGGAGTAATCGGTGAGTACTTTGTTGTAGTAGCCATGTGTGTACAGGTGGCGCTCCAGGTTGTGCTCAAAGAACGATTCGGGGCTGTACTTCATCAGCTGCTTTTCTATGAACTGCGGCTTGGCCTGCGGATCTTCGGCATCTACAATGATGAAGCCCGGCACTCCGGCGGTGTTTTCGTAAGAGCCGACGCTGCGGTAGTCGAGCGGGATAACGTACAGCAACCTGTCTTTTACCTTTTGCAGGGTAATATGGTCCACATCTACATCGAACTGGCTGCCTACGCTAGCCTGGCTGCCGCTGGTGGCATTCTGGTTGAGGGCTGTTTTGGCAAGTGCTATGGCTGTTTCTTCAGGTACCAGCCTTATGTGTTTAGGGTCTATCGGTTCTATGTCTTTGGACCAATGCGTTATGTTTCTATCGTCAGACATCTTGCCGATCATGGCTGCATATGCCTTTGCGTGGAAGATAGGCGCGGTAGAAAAGAAAGCGTAACCCAGTACAATGACGGTGATGGCTATTGGCACTATGGCACCGCGTACCGACCTGTTGAGCCCTGTACTGATGAGCGATAAGATGATGGCCATGATGATGCCATCGCCCAGCAGCGGGTAGGCCAGCGATGGCATATTGGCATAAGCAAGGCACCACGAAATAAGCAGGTAGAGCACAAAGAACAGCACTACGAACTTACGGCTGCGGGGCACCAGCGAGTTGCCGGGGAAAAAGAAAGGAGTGATACCTATTACCGATACCAGCAGGGCTATGAGGAAGAAGACCATGTGTGTGGAAATTTTCATAAAAGTACATATAATACCATCATAGGTACATATCATTAGTGTGGCTGCATGTTATATTTGCGCCACATACATATCCATGCCATTTACTTTCTCACATCCTGCGGCTGTATTTCCTTTTCTGCATAAGCGGTGGAGGAGGTATTTTTCTGCTACAGGATTGATGGTGGGTAGCATTACACCCGATTTTGAATCTTTCATTCATTTCGGGTATTATAAAGTGCACAGCCACAAATGGTTAGGTATGTTCTGGTACGATATGCCGCTGGCCATTGCTATAGCTTTTGTTTTTCACCTGGTGGTGCGCGATGCGCTGATAGAACACCTCACCACAGACCTCCGTCGCCGTTTCGAGGCATGGCATGGATTCGATTGGGTGGGGTATGTAAGGCGGCATTATATTGTATTCCTTTACTCGCTGCTGCTGGGCATTCTTACTCATTTCCTGTGGGATGCTATGACGCACCTCAATATGTCTTACCCCGATTCTATACGTTCTAAACTGATGTTCGGACATTGGCGGGTATATATATTGTTGCAATATTCATTTTCGCTATTGGGGCTGTATATAGTGGGCGCCTTTATAGACAGGCTGCCCAAGCGGCCGGTAAGGCATGTACGCCAAAACAAGGCTATTTACTGGATATATGTGATCCTGTCGTCGGTGGCTATTGGTGCTTATGCCATATCGTCTGTATCGGACCCGGATCATATTGATTGGCTGTATGTCGTGAATGTGTGTATCTCCTCCTTTATGTCGGCATTGATATTGGTATCGGGCGTTTACAGGCTTGCCGGTAATAAACAGGACGCGCAAAAAGCGCATAAATAGCAGTAATGGTGTTATTTTGCACCAATAACAGCATATAAATTGACAACTGCATTATACATAGCATTAGCACTAAGCCAGGCGGGCCTGCTGGTGTATTATTTCTTTTTCAGCAATAAGAAGAACAATAAAGAGGCAGAGCGCCGCGCAGCCCTGAGCCGTGAATTCCCTTACGAGGTGATGCGCAGCATGGCCCTGAACGTGAACCCCGGTGCTATGCTGGCATCTATACCCAATGGTGCCGAAGAGGTGTATGCCATGATAATGGACTGGGACATGGGCAATGATGTGGTGACACTATCGGCCCAGGTAACGGGCGAGACCAACCTATATGTACAGTCGGGCGGCGGGATAATAGGTGCAGGCAAGCACCTGAATGTAAGCACGGCAGCACAGCAGTTTACCCAGGTGGCCAAGCAATACCTGGGCGAAGCAAAGCCGGGCACAGATACATCGTTGCCGGCGAAAAACGGTGTGAAATTCATATTCCTGACCAATAAGGGTAAATACATTGTTACCGAAGAGTATAGCAAAATAGAGAGCGGCTCATCAGCCTGGGCACCATTGTTCCAGTCGGCCAGCCTGGTTATTAATGAGATGCGCAACACCCCGAAGTGATAGAATGGTAGTTTAAGCAGCCAAATAACGCCTGCAGCAAAAAGTGTTGTTGCTATTCTATACCGCAAAACATACTTTTGCAAAAACACACAGCTGATGTCTTTCGAAGCATCTTTAGAATACGCACAAGGCCAGGACCAGGTAGATATCTTATTTCCCTTCCGGGAACGGTTCCTATTTCCGCAACATAACGATAAGGACGTTTATTATTTCTGCGGCAACTCGCTGGGGTTGCAGCCTAAAATGGTAAGCTACCTGATGCAGAAAGAGCTGGAAGACTGGGGTAAGTACGGTGTAGAAGGCCATTTTAATGCGGCCATGCCCTGGTTCTCTTACCATCATTTTTTCTCGGAAAGACTGGCGAGGATAGTAGGCGCTGATAAGGATGAAGTGTGTGCGATGAACACCCTTACGGTGAACCTGCACCTGCTGATGCAGTCGTTTTACCGCCCACAGAATGGGAGGTATAAGATAATAATGGAGGCGGGGGCTTTCCCGTCGGACCAGTATGCCATGGAAACGCAGGTGCGTATGTATGGTTACGATCCGCATGATGCCATAATAGAGATAGCCCCGCGCGATGGTGCACATATAATTGAGGAAGAAGACATACTGGCCGCCATAAAAGAGACCGGTAATGCGCTGGCTGTAGTGGTAATAGGTGGTGTGAACTACTACACGGGCCAATATTTTGACCTGCAGAAGATAACAGCCGCTGCACATGCGGTAGGTGCTTATGCGGGTTTTGACCTGGCGCATGCCGTGGGTAATGTACCGCTGAAACTGCACGACTGGAAGGTAGATTTTGCCTGCTGGTGCTCTTACAAGTACCTCAATTCGGGCCCGGGCGGCGTGGGTGGTGTGTATGTACACGAGAAATATGGCAACGATCCTTATTTCTTCCGCCTGGCAGGCTGGTGGGGCAACGATGAGAAGACCCGCTTTAAAATGCAGAAAGGCTTTGTGCCGCAAAAGGGTGCTGCCAGCTGGCAGATGAGCAATGCGCCTGTGTTCAACATGGTGGCGCACAATGCATCGCTGGATGTGTTTGATAAGGCAGGCATGAAGGAACTGCAGGATAAGAGCCGCAAGCTGACGGGCTACCTGGAATTCCTGCTGCGCCAGATCACCCACCTGAAATTCGAGATCATCACTCCATCTGACCCGGCAAGGCGTGGTGCCCAGATATCTATGCTTTTTGCTGAGCGGGGCAGGGAAGTATTTGACCACCTGACGGAGAACGGCGTGATAGCAGACTGGCGCGAGCCTAATGTGATCCGCGTAGCACCGGTGCCACTGTATAATACCTTTGAGGATGTGTACATGCTTTATGAAATGATGAAGAACTTTAGTTAATAAAAGAAGCGCCCCCGGATGGGCGCTTTTTTTATGCCATTAAATACTGCGCCGGGGTTAGGAAGCGTCTTTTGGATTGTTGGTTTTTGCCTTACTTTTGAGCCATGCATTCATTCACCGCGCTTGTATCTCAGTTCGAAGACCGTTTTACTACATCATTACCTTTCCCTGCATCGCCGGCTACTATTTACGATCCGTGCCGTTACCTGCTGGGTATTGGCGGTAAGCGCGTAAGGCCGGTGGTATGCCTGATGGCCAACGAGCTGTTTACCGACATAAGTGAAGATGCCTGGCACGCTGCTATGGGTGTAGAACTGTTTCACAACTTTACCCTGATACATGATGATATAATGGACAAAGCGCCATTGCGTCGCGGACAGGCTACCGTACATGCCAAATACGGGCTCACCACCGGTATCTTATCGGGCGATATCATGTGCATTTATGCCTATGATGCTATCGGGAAGATACACACAGCACTACCACAGGTGCTGCAACTGTTCAATAAAACAGCCATAGAAGTATGTGAAGGGCAGCAACTGGATATGGACTTTGAGCAGCGCAATGATGTGACGCTGGAGGAGTATATCCATATGATCACGCTGAAAACATCGGTATTACTGGCTTGCAGCCTGAAGATGGGCGCACTGGTGGCGGGTGCCCTGGGCGACAGCGCCAATAAGCTATATGAGTTTGGTAAGAACATGGGTATTGCCTTCCAGCTACAGGATGACTACCTGGATGCCTTTGGCGCACCGGAGAAGGTAGGCAAGCAGCCGGGTGGTGATATACTGGCCAACAAAAAGACATTTTTACTGGTAAAGGCATTGCAGAATGCCGACGCTGCACAACAAAAACAGCTCAACGACCTGCTGGCAGGCAACGACGACAATAAAGTAGCAGCGATGCTGGCCCTGTTTACCGCTACCAATGCGGAAAAAGAATGCCGTGATGCAGTAGCCCATTATTCCGATCTTGCTTTCCAGTGCTTGGAAGAAGTAGCCATACCATCCAAGCGCAAAGAACCTTTACGGGAACTGGCGGGGTACTTGTTGCAAAGGGATAGGTAACGTTTATTTACCTGTTCAGTATACTGGTCCACACTAAAAAGCCGCTGCACATGTGCAGCGGCCTCAAGATCTCAAAAGCTAAGCAATGTCCTTATTGCTATTCAATAACCAGTTTCCCGGTATATAATTGGCCCTGGTTCACTATGCTGAGTACGTACACTCCGCGTGTAAGGCCGGTAATGGTATACGTTGCAGCCGGTGCTATATCTTCTTTGCGCACAACCCTGCCCATCACATCGGTAATGGTAAGCGTGCCATAGATGCCGCTTACAGATATGGTGCTACCCGCAGTTGCCGGGTTAGGCACTATGCTAAGTCCCTTAGATACCACAGGGGTATTGCCAACAGCAGTAACAGTATCGCAGTTAATGATAGACAGCGTCATAGAATCGTTGTAGCTGCCGCAGGAATTGTTCACCAGGTGATACACAGTAAGTGTGCCTGCTGCCAGCGCCTGGAAACGGCCCGGCTGGAACATTGGCGTAGCTATTGTGGAGTCCGACAATACCCAAACACCACCACGGGCCGTGTCAAATATCCTGAACATGGAATCTATGCATACTTCAGCAGGGCCTGTCAGTGGCATACCCGGTACTTCTACACGGATGCGCAAACGCACACTGTCGGGGCAATTGCCGGTAGTGATGGTGTACACCACACGTGCCTGGCCGGGGGCTACAGGGGTAATAACCCCGGTAACAGAATCTACAGTGAAGATAGATGTGTTGGCAGAGTGCCATAAGCCACCGGCAACAGAATCTGATACAGTAAGGGTACCACCCATGCATACACTGTCGCCACCTGTTATCAGGCTGGGATGTACCGATGCATTCACCGTCATGATGTGGTAGTTAGAGGTATCCAGCACAGTGTCTCCGGCAGCATTGGTGAGCAGGCAGAAAACCGTATCGCCGTTTACCAGTGCATTATTGCCATAAAATGGCATAGTGCCACCAACCACGGTGCTGTTCAGCATCCAGCGGTAGCGCAGGGTAGTGTCCATTGGGGTAGCGACAGCGTGGAATATTACGTTCGTTCCGGCGCAAATGGTATCGCCGCGGTTCGAGGTAACGGCAACTGTAGATTGTGCATTCGAAGCAAAGGCGCCAAACACCAGTGCTGCAATAAGGCTTAGTTTTAATAAATATTTCATCTTCTTGATTTTTGCGCAAAACTACACTGACGTAATGGTTGTTACGAATATATAAATAATAAAATGTGGTCAAATGCCATATTCAGGGATGAGTTATACCAATCAAACATCAAAAACGCTGCATTGCATATCATTGCGCCCATAAAAAAAAGTGCACCCGTAGATGCACTTCCTGGTTATTACTTTTGAGTTCTATTACATGTCCTGGTTGAACTTGCCTGACATGCTGGTCATACGTCGGTCGGTCTTTATGTTGCTCTTTTCAGCACGCTGGCGGATGATCTTTTCCATGCCAAATGCATCATCGCCGTACACATACACATAAGTGCCGGTCAGCTTTTTGAACACCTCGTTGATCATCTTCACCCTGTCCCTTTCAAACGGAGCATCGATAGCATCTACATAGCCGCTTATCTTACCGTTCACAATGTTGAAATAGCCAATGTAGTTGGTGCTGGCACCCTTAAAGAAGGTGATGAAAGACTTGTCTTCCAGCACTGCATCCCTGGTATCGCCAAACTTGCTCAGGAAGCTGTTGTAGAACACGATCATCGAAGAATAATCGCCGTTCTCCTTGATAGAGCCGCCCTTCATGTAAATAGAGTTACCCAGTATGATATCGTAATCTTTAGGGCTGAAAACGGTATCGTAATACTCTACCAATGTCCACTTCTTAGGGCGCAGATCGGTCAGTATTTCACTATACTTTACATTGTCTATACCCAGCGCATCGCCCGCTTTAAAATACAGCATAGGGCCCTGTGCGTTGTTGTATTCACGTGCCCACCAGGTAGCCTTAGCACCCTCTGTCGACTTCATCAGTGCCAGCGTTACATCGAAAGATGCGTAGTAGTTCAGTTCACCTTTCTTGTTCTGGCCCGGCACCTTTACATTCTTCACCTGCAGGTATCCCCAGCTATTGCCCGATTGTTCGGCCACATAACCGCCATGGGCGTTCAGTACTGTTTTATTGGTGTTGATGAACCCTCTCAGGTCGTTGCCGTTATTATCGTATGTAGCGCTTTCGGGAGACGGGAATTTATCATTGTGCCGTATCTGTGCTGTTACAGCACCGGTGGCAGCAGACAATAATAAAACCGCAAGCAATTTCTTCATATTAGGAACAGTTTATAAAACAAACAGGTCAGTAAATGTGTTAAACAGCCAAATTTATTAAAAACAATTGGTAAAGAGAAACCCCCGTAGCCAAATAGTTTACCATCCCAGCAGCTGGCCCATGCGCGCAGCCACCTTATCGGCGTTGGGCAGCATGGCTGCTTCCAGCCCCATATTCATGGGTACTGCCGGCAGGTCAAGCGCACCAACGGTCTGCACGGGTGCATCCAGATACTGGAAACAGTGCTGTGCTATGCGGCCGGCCAGCGCCTCGCAAAACGAGTTGCGCAGCTGCTCTTCGGTCAGTACCATCACCTTTCCATGTTTCTTTACTGTGGCATATACCAGCTCTTCATCCAGCGGATATATGGTGCGCAGGTCTATCACCTCCACCTGGCCGGGGTATTGTTTGGCTGCGTTCTTAGCCCAGTGTACACCCATACCGTAGGTGATCACGCATATCGATTCGCCGTTGTCCACGGCTTCTTCTGTAGCTTCCAGCACCACGGCACCCTTGCCCAGCGGCAGTATGTAGTCGCGGTCGGGCTCTACGGTCTTGGCTTCATCGGTGCCCGGCACCTTGCTCCAGTACAGGCCCTTATGCTCCAGCATCACCACCGGGTTGCCATCGTAAAAGGCTGCTTTTATCAGGCCCTTTATGTCGGCAGCATTGCTCGGGTAGGCTATTTTTATCCCTTTTATGGTGGCCAGCGTGCTTTCTACGCTGCCGCTATGGTACGGACCGCCACCACCGTATGCGCCTATAGGCACACGCAGTATCATAGATACCGGGTACTTACCGCAGCTCAGGTAGCACGATTTGCTTATCTCTGTCACCAGCTGGTTGATGCCGGGGTATATATAATCGGCAAACTGTACCTCTACTATCGGCTTCAGCCCTACGGCGTTCATGCCAATGGTCGATCCTATGATGTAGGCCTCTTGTATAGCAGTATTGAATACGCGGTTGTCGCCAAACTTATCGGCCAGCGTGGCGGCCTCGCGGAACACACCACCCAGGCGGCGGCCTACGTCCTGCCCGTAGAACAATGCCTCAGGATGGTCCTGCAGCAGCTCTTCTACGGCATGCAGTGCGGCATCTACCATCACCACCTTGTCGCGGCCTTCCGGCGTACGGTTGCCCTTTTCTACCAGTGCGCCCGATGGGGCATATACATGGTCGGAAACAGTTACCGGGTCAGGCTCCGGTGCGGCCACTGCCAGGTCAAACTCGGCCTGCACATAGGCCAGCTCTTCCTGTTCTATTTTGTCCAGGTCTTCGGCTTTCACGCCGCGTATGGCCAGCAATACTTCCCTCAGTTTTGGTCCGGGGTCGTCTATGCTGTGCTTGGCCAGGTCTTCTGCCGTGCGGTACCATTCTTTGCGCACACCACTGGTGTGGTGGCCCAGCAGCGGCACCTTGGCATGTATCAGTATAGGCTTGCGGTGCTCACGCACCCAGTCTATGGCATATTGCATGGTGTTGTAAGACTCTACAAAGTCGCTGCCATCTACGCGCACGCGCTCCATACCCTTAAAGCCACCTGCATATTCGTAGGCGTCCATGGTACGTGCCTCGTCGCTGCTCACAGATATGCCCCATTCATTATCCTGAACCAGGTAGATGATCGGCAGCCCCTTCAGCACTGCAAACTGGAAGGCCTCACTCACTTCGCCTTCGGTCACGCTGCCATCGCCCAGGGAACAGATGGTCACCGGTGGATGTTCGTATTGAGAAAGTCCTTGCTTTTCGCGGTATTGTATGCCCTGGGCCACACCCGTGGTAGGTATCACCTGCATGCCGGTGGCACTGCTCTGGTGTATGATACCGGGGAAACCTTCCCTGCGGATATTGGGGTGATTATAATACGCTCTGCCGCCGGTAAACGGATCGCCGGCCTTGGCCAGCAACTGCAGCATCAGCTCGTAAGGGCGGTAGCCCATGCCCAGCATCAGGCTCTCGTCGCGGTAGTACGGACTCACAAAATCGCATGGTTTCAGCAGGAAACCCGTAGCCAGTTGTATAGCCTCGTGTCCGCGCGATGTACTATGCACATACTTGCACACCTGCCTGTTGGCATCATATGTCTCAGCCATGGCCCTGGCGGTCATCATCAACCTGTAGGCCTTCAGCAATAAATCTTTAGGAAGCATCGGGGGCAAAAGTAGTTAAAAGGGGCAATAAGTTAAAGGGGTAATAGGGTAAAGGGTTAAATAGGTGGGGCGTTACTCACGGCTAATACATCTTGTGCATTTTTTCGCGCTTTTGCCAGCCGGCGTCGCTTTTATACTCAGTAAAATAAACCACTATATCTGCATCGCTCTTGTATTCGGTAAAATACAGCTTCTTTTTTGCGTCGCTTTTGTATTCCGTAAAATACCATATACCGTTATTATCGCCCGCATCGCTCTTGTAGGTGGTTTTATACACTACCAGGTCGGCATCACTCTTATATTTGGTTACATATACGTTTACATCTGCATCGCTTTTGTAATTGGCAGAGTAGACCACCTGGGCGTGGGCTGAGGTAAGGGTTAATACAGTGCAGGCTGTTATCAGTAATTGGCGCATCATAGTTTTGTAATTGTATTGCAAGTTAGCTGATAGCTACGAAAAGGCTGCAATGCGTTATTGCATTGCAGCCTTCCCAAACGGGTAGTAAATTTCATTTTAGCGTCCTCCGCCGCCTATCTTGGCTATCAGGAAGATGATAAGGCCGATGACGGCCACTACCATAAATACACCTACACCTACGCCGGCTTTAAAAATATCGCCTATCACCTGGCAACTGCTCAGGGTAAGCACCAGGGCTGCTATTGCTAAGAGACTGATCTTTTTCATGATTTTCTTTTTTTCAAATGGGTTAACGATTGTGTTTGTTCTGATAAGGGTGGTTTAAAAAAGTGTGCCAACGAAAAGCGGTGCTTTTCGAGAACGAGGGGGAGAGCGGAGAGCGGGGTGGGTTGTACAGGTTTCTGCCGATCTTATTTTTTTGCAAATCACCGGCAGTTCTTACTTTAAGTAGAGGGGATCAATGGATTGACAACAAATGATTTGAAGATATAATGATTTTTCTTCTTTCTGCCAGGTGTGCAGAAAGTGCAGTTTGTTTCTGCTGATTGTTTGCCTGAATGTATGTGGGATTTTTGTGTTTCATAGTGTTTAGAAAGAGGTTTTTTGAGGGCCAAAGATACAATGCCGGAGGGGCGGTTGCCAAATAATGTTATGCACAAATTGACTGGAGTAATGGTTGGATAGGTCCTGTCCTCGCTAAGCTGGATCTACGCAAGCGAGACGCTCGCGGTAGCGGGGGCCATTCGGACGTAGTCAGGAGGCTACGCCCAGCTTGGGGGATGGAAAATGTAATATAATTTTACTGTGAGTAGGTTGCCAGATAGGTGGTCGTTGTTATACTGGAATGTTTCAATTTGCCCGATGAATAATTATATATAATAGTATCATGACATCCTGGCTGAATTGCAGGCCAATCAGCCAGAAATGTAATAGTACTGTCTTTAATATTGTGATAAATGTGATGAAAGTAAAATTTGTTATTCAATTGGGAAGGACTATAGGAATTGACGAAAATTGTATCTCTACTTATTACCGAAACATAATCCTGGAAGGATATTGAGAATATTCCTCCACCTACAAGGGGTGAGTAGAATCCGGTCATATTATAAACACTTTTCATTTTGTAGGTGCTTTCCAATGGATCATAAACAGCTACAGGTGATATATAGTTTTCATGGCGACACGCGCTTGAAATAAGTGCGGTTACGATAATGATAGCTAAAGTATTAAGCTTTTTCATAATCATCAATTATTGGGTTATTACAATAGCACTCACCATATTTCATCTGCAATATACCTGTTTTTCTAACATGTGATGCCCCATGTATTATAACTCGGTATTGCTTATAAACGTGGGTGGCGTGCATGGTATTATCCGAAGGCTTTAAGCCCCGTCCGTTATCGGCGAGTCCTCGGCTACGCAAAGGCTATGGGAGAGACTCGCCGAGGACAGAACCCCGGCCCTCATCGGCTAAGCCGAGACACAGTAAAGGGAGGTGATATTAGCGCTTCATTTATTTTCGAGACTGCTTCGTTCCTCGCAGAGACCCGTGTCATTTGCAAAGTTCTTGAGCGCAGTTAATTGTTTACTCAGGGTGACACTCTGTGTTAGTAACTTATGTTGTTACCGGCGAGTCCTCGCCAATGCACAGGGCTATACTTCGAGAGGGCTCTTGGGATACCAGGAAGGGTTCTACATAGTGTCATCCTATGTTTGTGGAGGACTGTATTTAGAGGTAATTTGAGGAAGGAATAATTGCAGAAGAAAAGGGGTAAAGAACAAGACGGAGTTTTGTCATTGGGCATTGAAGCCTGTTCGCCATGCTGGTCCCTTTCCCCTCTCT
>CANGNA010000018.1 GCA_947455215.1 Chitinophagaceae bacterium | reverse complement strand
TTACCCAGATCAACGGACAGTTTGTAGCCAACCAACCGCAACTGCAGGGCCAGATAGCCCGCTATGCGCCAGGCGATGATGTGAATGTGACCTTCCTGCGCGATGGCAAGCCAATGACCACAGTAGTAAAGCTGAATAAGGTAACCCTTCCCGCAAATGTACTCGGCGCATCATTCCGCCCGCTTACCAGCCAGGAAATGCAGGCTTACGGTATAGACGGCGGCCTTGTTATTACTGACCTGGGTAAAGGTTCGCTGGCACGCAAAACCCAGATACATAAAGGCTTTGTAATCACCAGCGTGAATGACGCCACAGTAAGCTCTGTAGCCGATCTTGAAGCTATTGTATCTAATAACAAAGTATTGCAGATAGCCGGCTTTCAGCCAGGCTATGCAGGCCGATATTACTATACTCTGGATAATTCCGATGGCGCTGTAAATGGGCAGTAGCAATAACAAAACATATAAAACGAAAGAAGCGATGAACTAGTTCATCGCTTCTTTCGTTTATCATTAAGCCATTGCGCTATTAAGCAATTCAGCCATTATTTCTTCTCCATCTCCATCATGGTCATTTCCTTGGCTTTCTCCAGAAATTCTGACGCGAAGATGAAGGCATTCAGCTTTTCGTCTTTGCTGAAGATGATATCCTTATTGGTACCTTCCCACTGCTTGCGGCCCTGGTACATGTATACAATATGATCGCCGTATTCCATCACAGTATTCATGTCATGGGTATTCACCACGGTGGTAATATTATACTCTGTGGTCAGTTCCTTTATCAGCTTGTCTATCACCAGCGATGTTTGGGGGTCGAGGCCGGAGTTAGGCTCATCGCAGAACAGATATTTAGGATTCAATACTACTGCACGGGCCAGTGCCACACGCTTCTTCATACCGCCGCTTATCTCCGATGGGAACTTGCGGTTCACATCCTTCAGGTTTACCCGCTCCAGCACCTCATTTACCCGCTTCAGTTTATCGGCTTCGCTATCATTGGTAAACATATCCAGCGGGAACATTACGTTCTCTTCCACATTCTTACTATCAAACAGCGCACTACCCTGGAACAACATGCCTACCGACCTACGTATCTCTTTCAGTTGTTTAGCATCCATGCGGGTGATGTCCTTACCCTCATACAATACCTCACCGGCATCCGGGGAAAACAGTCCTATCATTATCTTCATCAGCACCGTTTTACCACTGCCACTGGTGCCAATGATCAGATTGGTCTTGCCGGCCTCCATAGTAAAGGAAACATCCTGCAACACCATTTTCTCCCCAAAAGATTTCTTTACGTTCTTTATCTCTATCATTATATCGGCAGGGTCGTTATGCTTATGCGGCCTTATTCGCCTTAGCTGTATTTTTCCTCAGTTTCAGTTTTTTCGCTCTTTCCGCATCTTCCCGCTTCATACGCCTCTTTTCGGAAATGGTAAACTTCTCAATATAATCATCGAGGTCTTTAAAATCACCTTGTTCAATAAGCCACAATGCCTCGCGCATTTCGTCAGGGTTTACTATCTCGTACCTGTAGTCCGCGTATTTATCAGTTTTCTTCATAGCCATACCTGTAACAAGTTTTAATTACTGCAAATTTAGGCGTTAGTATAAACACAACCCTATACTTTCTTCCTTTATAAGCATTGTGCCCATACCATGTACGGCCGCTATTATTTTCAAAAGTTCTGCACCTCTTCAACAAATCCGCGATCTGTTGGAAGTTAAGATCATGATTATCATTCTCATTAATGAACTTGTCCATTATGTGGTCACAAAACTGTGATACCCATTTTATCTCGACAGTTCGGTTCCTCACTTTTATATTCGCATTTTCGGTAGACATGGTGGTTTTATAGTTTTAGATACAGCCGGTTACA
This sequence comes from Chitinophagaceae bacterium, assembly GCA_947455215.1. Taxonomy (GTDB): domain Bacteria; phylum Bacteroidota; class Bacteroidia; order Chitinophagales; family Chitinophagaceae; genus Flavipsychrobacter. Next base: position 66,579 of record CANGNA010000018.1, on the reverse strand, counting down.
CCTGGAATACCCCCATTTTAAATTCCTTGTTATCCTGCGAATGATTGGCAGCATTGATACCCTCTGATATCACTTTACGTGTATCGGCCGGGTCAATGATCTCATCTACCCACAGGCGTGCAGCAGCATAATACGATGAGGTCTGTGCATCATATTTATCTACAATCTCTTTCAGTATTTCCTTTTCTCTTTCAGGGTCTATCACTTCGCCTTTTGCCTTAAGGCCGGCCACCTGTATCTGCATCAGCGTCTTGGCTGCTGCTTCGCCACCCATCACCGCTATCTTGGCATTAGGCCATGCATAGATAAAGCGCGGATCGTAAGCCTTGCCGCACATAGCATAGTTACCTGCGCCATAGGAGTTACCTATAACTATGGTTATCTTAGGCACTACACTGTTAGCCACGGCATTCACCAGCTTGGCACCATCTTTAATAATCCCGCTCTGCTCGCTGCGGCTGCCTACCATAAAGCCGGTAACATCCTGCAGGAATATCAGTGGTATCTTCTTCTGGTTGCAGTTCATAATAAAGCGGGCTGCCTTGTCGGCACTGTCGTTGTAAATAACACCACCCATCTGCATCTCCCCCTTACCACTCTTCACTATCTTGCGCTGGTTGGCCACAATGCCCACAGCCCAGCCATCCACACGCGCGTAACCACATACAATGGTCTTACCGTAATCTTCTTTGAACTGGTCGAACTCTGACTTATCTACAATGCACTTGATCACGTCCACTACATCAAAGTTCTTATTGTTCATGGGCGATACCAGGCCATATATCTCTTTCACATCCTTTGCAGGCGCTGCAGGCTTGGCGCGGTCGTAACCCTTAAGTGGCTGCGCACCTACCTTATCCATTATACGGCGCACCTGGTCCAGGCACTCCTGTTCTGTATCAAATTTATAGTCGGCAATACCGCTTACTTCTGTGTGCATTTTTGCACCACCAAGTGCCTGCAGGTCTGCATCCTCGCCTATCGCAGCCTTTACCAGGTAAGGGCCGGCCAGAAAGATAGAACCATTACCCTCTACCATCAACGTTTCGTCGCTCATAATAGGCAGGTAGGCACCGCCTGCTACGCAACTGCCCATCACGGCAGCTATCTGGGTAATGCCCATCGCGCTCATCTGTGCATTGTTGCGGAAGATGCGGCCAAAGTGCTCCTTATCGGGGAATATCTCATCCTGCATGGGCAGGTACACTCCGGCACTATCCACTATATAAATAACAGGCAGATGGTTCTCCATGGCTATCTCCTGCATGCGCAGGTTCTTCTTGCCCGTTATCGGGAACCATGCTCCCGCCTTTACTGTATTATCGTTAGCAACTATCACACACTGGCGGCCACTTACATAGCCCAGGCCGGCCACAGTACCACCCGCAGGGCAGCCACCGTGTTCTTTATACATCTCGTAACCGGCAAATGCGCCTATCTCGGTAAAAACGCTGCCTTTGTCTATCAAATATTCAATACGCTCGCGGGGCGACATTTTGCCCTTTTCTTTCGCTTTATCTATCGCCTTTTTTCCTCCACCCAGGCTTATCTGTGCATGACGGCTTTTCATCTGGCTTACGGCTAAGCGCATGCCATCTTCATTCTTATTGAATTCGAGATCCATTTATATGTGTAGATTTTTTGCTTGATATAGATTCAGGTTGTAAACTTACTATCTTTTTCGTGGATGTAAACATATTACCACCCTCACATACAACTTCTTATCATCCATCTGCACGCACATCGCACTATTCCGTATTTTACACCCTTAAAAAAGGGCATTGCAGGCAGATATACGGCATAAATTAATGAAACGCCCCATGGCTATAGTAGCTATGGGTGTTATTATATGTACCGTCATTATTTCTGCCCTGGCCTATGTGTTGGCGCCCGATAGTACGCCTTACGCCAATACCCAGATAGTAGAACTGGGTGCCAAACGGCCCGGCTTCTCCTCTTTATTCCTGCTTACACCCAAAGCACAACAGCCGCCACCCACCGGCCTGCTTACTGCCGGGCTGAGCGGCAGGCCATCAAAAGTCGTCTACCTGCCCATCAACGGGTATACTATAAAAAACGATTCGCTAGCAGTGCGCCATTATATAGATGATGGCAAAGAGGATACCCTGCGCTACAGTCTGGCCCAGCTGGTGCCGCCGGGTGCCGCCCCCGACAATAATACCGACCTAAAAAGCTACATCATTCATCATGCGCTTGCCCGCCGTACCTTTTACCTGGGTACCGACCGTTATGGCCGCGATATCCTTTCCCGGTTGCTTATTGGCTCCCGTGTCAGCCTGGCGGTAGGTTTTGTGGCGGTCATTCTCTCGCTTACCATTGGCATTATACTGGGGTCGGCGGCAGGATACTTCGGCGGCAGGGTAGATAATACGGTCATGTGGCTCACCAACATCCTATGGTCTATCCCTACCCTGCTACTGGTATTTGCCATAACGCTTACTATAGGCAAGGGCTTCTGGGAGATATTCATAGCTATTGGTCTTACCATGTGGGTAGGTGCTGCCAGGCTCATCCGCGGACAGGTAATGGTGCTGCGCGAGATGGAGTATATCACCGCCGCCAAAACACTTGGCATAAGCGATGCGCGCATCATATACAGGCATATACTACCCAATATAGCCGGACCGATAATGGTTATTGCCGCCAGCAACTTTGCCGCAGCCATACTTACAGAAGCCGGCCTCAGCTTTCTGGGTATTGGCGTACAACCGCCGCAACCATCGTGGGGACTAATGATGAAGGAGCACTACAACTTTATGCTGGCGGGCAAGCCATTCGCCGCTCTTATCCCCGGCCTTGCCATTATGCTGCTGGTATATGCCTTCAATATTTTAGGCAATGCACTGAGGGATATTTTAGATGTAAAGGGATAGCTATGAACAATATCTTTTTAAAACGGCTCTTCAAAATGCCTTGTGGGCTGCTACTTGTAATGGCGCTGCTATTACTTGTCCATGCTGTATTTTCTACTGACACTTTCGACATTCATACCCACGACTCCTATTTCATCATCCACTGGCGTTATATCGACATCATTCTTGCGGCAGGTATACTATGGATGTGGATACTCTACCGTATACTGGAAAACTTCCTGTTAAGCCGCTCCTTTACCTGGGCACATGTTATTTCCCTGGCTATCTTACTGGCAATGCTCTATTTGCTGATTCCAACTCATCCCGATACTATCAGCAGACCAAAAACTTATTGCGAAACAGGCCACAGCATATCCTTGTTAGCGGGTTCAGCTGCTATTATATTGATTTTGGCCCATGCGCTTTTTGCAATAAATCTTATTGTTGGCGTTACCAGGAAGTTTGCATCGCTGGCTAAGAAGGCTTAGTAGTTAACTTCGAACGTGCAATATAACTTCCCCTGCTTGGAAATTGTATCCTGAACTTTACCCTCTGCTTTCCTTATTGAATTTATTCTCTTTTGCCACCATGTCTTTTACTATGGCATCCAGGTCTTCCGTCACCTTCGCCATGTTTTCCATCAGGTCTTTATTTACGGGGTCTGCCGGGTTCTCGTAATTGAATAGCTTGGTGATGCCCAGTATCTTCACCACTTCGCCCCGTATATCGTGCGCCTGGGTGTGGGCAAAATCTTCCAGCACATTGCTCTGCTCCTGTATGCGCGCCAGGTGCTTCTTCTTTTCAGACGATAATTGCTCATTGTGCCGGGCCTGCTTCATCACCTTGTTCAGTATAATGCCTATCGCCACCAACAGCAGTACTATACCTGCGATATAGGCCATCCGCTCATTGCGCCTGTTCGATGCCTTTAATTTTTCTATCTGCAGGTCGCGCTCCCTCAGGTCTATCTCGCGTTGTGTCTCCAGGCCCGCCAGTTTCAATTTCGTCTTTTCAGAGAATATGGAATCTTTATACTGCGTGTACTGCATATGTGCGTCCAGCGCCCCCTTATAATCGCCCTTTAATGCCAATGCGACAGACAGGTTTTTAGAAACCTCCTGTATACCATCCAGGTCGTCCAGTTCTTTAGACATGGCAAGGGCAGTTCTCAGGTATTGCTCTGCTTTTGCTATGTTAGCCTGCTTACCTGAGGGCACCATACTATCGGGCCTTATATTGCCCAGTGTATCCTGGGCAATGTTCAGGTAGCATTCACCCATATTACCCAGCGTTATCGCCTCTGAGTACTTATCGCCCAGCTCACGGGCTATATTCAGCGACCGGTTGAAGTAACTGAAGGCGGTTGCATAATTTCCCTGATCCCTGTAAATGTTGGCAATGTTACCCAGGTCGGCCTGTATATACGTTTTGGCCCCTGCTTTTTCATTCAAGGCCAATCCCTTCTCGTAATATTCCAATGCCTTGGGATAGTTTTTCAGCGCCTTGTATACCAGTCCTATATTACCATAGTTGTAAGCCAGCCCCGGCTTATCACCTACTTCCTCTGCCAGCTTCTGCGATCTGAAAAAGTACTCTAATGCCTTCGGATAGTTCTCCTGCCGGCTATACACTATCCCGATATTCAGCAGGCACGATGCTATGTCGTCCTTGCTCTTTATCTCGTCTTCAATTTTCAAGGCCTTAAAGTAGTAATCCTGTGCTTTTGGGTAATTAGCTTGCGTGAAATACAGGATGCCGATATTTACCATCGTCTTACCAAGCATTGCCTTGTCGCCTATTTCTTCGCACAGCGTAAGCACTTTATTGTAATACTCGGCCGACTTAACATACTCTGATTTGGTAAGGTAATTATTGGCCAATGCACTGTACGCTTTAACCAGCCCTTCCTTCCAGTCCAATTGCTCAGCCAGTGCTACGGCCTTGCTGCCATACTCTACTCCCCTTTGTGGATTACTGTATCGGAAACTTAGCGAAATACGGGTGAGCAACCTTACTTTGCCGGTATCGTCTTTAAATTTTGTCAATTCCCGGATCATAGAATCGCCCACCTGCACACCCGGCTGAGCAAACCCAACAACAGGCAAACAAAACGTGAGCGCAATTATAAACCGGATTAGATATCTGTGCAGAAACATTATATAAAAGCGATGTTATCGGAAAGATACCACCAATTATTGTAGGCACATATAACAACAATTAAAAAAACGTATTGCGATATCCGTTTTTAACTAAAAAAATACACACCCTATTTTATGGGCGAAGTAACGTTATGCGTTTTATAATGGCTGGCGCAGAGTCTTAAAGCACTCAGATTGAAAGTTTTATTACCTTGGTTAATAAATTTTACTATATACATTAAACTTATTCGCCAGTAACAGGTCTCAGTAAAGCAATTAGCATATTAAACCACTAAAAAATACGATCATGACACGTACAAAAAAGCTACTTTTTGTCAGTTCGCTGGCCATCACCGTCGCCACCACATTTTTTATTGCCTCTTGTGGCAGAAAGAATAAAGACACTTCTGAAGATACGGGCTATGCTACCGAGCATTCGATATCGGAAAAATCTTACAACGATGCCGAGAGCATTGCCGACCAGGCCAACAATGTATCATCGGGCGGTACGCTGGCCTATAAAACTACCGGCATCACCAGTGGCTGCGCTACTGTTACCCATGCTACGGGGCTCACAACTATAGATTTTGGCGCCGTAAACTGCCTATGTAATGATGGTCGCTACCGCAGGGGAAAGATACTCATCAGCTATACCGGTAATTATGCTGATAGCGGATCGACCCACACCATCACTTTCGATAATTTTTACCAGAACGATAATAAGGTAGAAGGTACAAAGACCGTTACTAATATGGGCCATAACTCACTGGGACAACCTTATTTCAACGTTACTGTTAATGGTACAATAACGCTGGCATCCGGCGCAGGCACAATAATCACCAACAGCACCCGTGTACGCACCTGGACCGATGGCTATACCACACCAGGCGATTTCAGCGATGATAAATATGCATTGACCGGCACCGGCACTATAACAAGGCCAAGCGGCGCCGTTGTAGGCGTGAATGTATCCTCTTCAGCACCGCTGATCATGGTTGCGGGCTGCAGGTGGATAGAAGCGGGCACTATTACTTTTACACTGCCCAGCGGCCTTACCCGCAGCATCAACTACGGCAGCACTGCTACATGCGACAACCAGGCCGTACTTACTACAGCAAGCGGCACTACAGTTAATATTACTTTACCATAGTCGATTTTTCTTATAGCAATGACCAGGGGCCTTCTGCCCCTGTTTTTGTTTATATTGCGTATAACAATACCTGCCGCATGATTGAAAAAATATCGATCAATAATTTATACGACTTACTGAACGAGATAAGGAAGCGCCCCAACATGTACTTGGGCAGTAAGTCCCTAACCAGCCTAAGACAGTTTGTTGAAGGTTACACTCTACGAAATCAAATAGAAGGTACGGAAGATGCATCTGAAAAAGAATTTGCAAAATTCGATGAATTTGTACGCGACTACTATTGTTGTTCCTATATGACAGGCAGCTCAGCCGGGTGGTGCAACAATATTCTGGCAACACATTATGGAAGGGAGGAAGATGCCTTTGATGATTTTTTCAAATTGCTTGATTTGTTCCGGGAAGGGTATACAGCAGTTAATACAAAGAAGGTGATCTACCATCTGCTACACAAATGGATAATTGATAAAGCAGGAATACTATCTCCCATTAGCAACGATGGCCAGATCATTCAATTTTTAGACGGCTTGCCGCTGCGACTTATGAATGTTGAGAGCACCTGGGATTTTGAAAATATGCTGTACGACATTCGGGAACTTGCAAAAATGAATCAGGGTTTCGCCAACATAGTGAATGAGATAATTGGGAACGACTACAAAATAGAACTGGAAGATTGAAATAGATAATTACTGCGCCAAGCTCTTCTTACGCATAGCCCGGTGCGCTACTACAGCAACAATTGAAGATGGAGCGGCTATCAATAAAAGCTGTAGCGCAGGGTGGAAGGATATTGAGCATGCTGCAATAAGAATGGTAAGCACATTAACACCTACCAGTAACCATGCGGTTTTAGCATGGCTCATTCCCGAATCTATAAGATAGTAATGCAGGTGACGCCTATCGGCCTTAAGCGGGGAGATACCATTTTTCAGTCTCAGGACAAACACCCTTAACGCATCAAAAACCGGGTAAAATAACACAGCACACACTACAATTATCTCCGGTTCGGGATGTCCAAACATATCTGTACTCCACTTCGGCCAACTGATGATATTGACAGCAAAAATGAACAGGCTAAACCCGGTAAGCATAGAGCCGGTATCGCCAAGGTATATTTTAGCCGGGGCGTAATTATAGTACAATAGCCCTGCGGTCGCACCAAACAGGCAAAAGCAAATAGCGGCTTCTGCCTGCTGTCCATTCATGATAAAAAGCCCGCCGAACACTGCACAATACAGCATGCCCAGCATACAGGCCAAGCCATCTATACCGTCGATAAAATTGTACACGTTGATGAAGAAAGTGCATAGAAAAGTTGTAAGGCCAATACTAACCCAGTAAGGCAGGTCATGTACTCCGAAAAAATCGTAAAAGGATGAAAGCCGGATATCAGCAAAGTAAACCGTAACTGCCGACGCAATAAGCTGGGCCAGCAATTTCTTACTCGGCCTCATGTTCATCAGGTCGTCGTAGATACCGGTAAAGAACAAGATAACGGTTGATACAATGATATAGTTCCACCCCGGCCCTGCACCACTGGCTATAAACAACGGTATGGTAGCCATATACCCAATAAACACACCTATGCCACCCAGGCTGGGTATTTCAGCACCGTGTATCTTGCGTATGTTGTCGGGGATATCATAGATCTTCCGCTTACGGGCTATGAAGATGAGCTTCTTTACCGCGTACATGCTCACCACTGCCGACACCAGTATGGAGGCAATATAGAGTATGTATGGAGGCAAAGCAGATAACATGCGTACAGATAACGGTATAACTATCTTATTATTATAAATGTGCGCCCAGCGAACGCTGTAAGAATTGCATGGTGAATGAATATAAATTAAAGCTGCCACCTGCCACCGATGTAGCCAGCTCGGCCCGCAACTGCCTGTAGTTGATGCCCCGCATCTGTTGCACCTGCATCAGCTGCCAGCATTTTTCAGCCAGCAGATCCAGGTGTTTCTCTGGTGTGCCGTCTACCCCGGCCAGGTAAGCGTCTATTGCTTCGGCCAGCTCGTTTACCCCGTCGTTGTTGGTGGCTATGGTTTTTATTACGGGTATCTCATCGCCATCTATTGCCTTTTCATGGACCAGTATGCGCAGGTTGCGGTACAGTGCTTCTGCCATATCACGGTCGGCCTTGTTCACTACAAATATGTCGGCTATCTCCATAATGCCGGCTTTCAGGGTCTGCACCTCGTCACCAGCCTCTGGCACCAAAGCCACAATAGTACAGTCGGCCAGGCCGGCTATCTCTACCTCGCTCTGCCCCACTCCTACGGTCTCCACTATTATTATATCGAATGGTGCCTCTTTTACAACCTCTGTTATCTCTATTATTTTGGCACTTAGCCCGCCTAATGCCCCGCGCGATGCCAGCGACCGGATGAATATATTGGGATTGGTATAATATTCGCTCATGCGTATCCTGTCGCCCAGCAACGCACCATAGTTAAATGGCGATGATGGGTCTACAGCTATCACAGCTATCTTCTTATTGGCCTTCAGCCAGGTGCTCAGCAGGGCGTTCACCAGCGTACTCTTACCGGCTCCGGGAGGGCCGGTAATGCCCACTACCCTTGGCCGGTGCGTATCCTTCAGGCCGGTCATCAGTTCCTCGTAGCCGTCCAGGTTATTTTCAACCACCGTAATGCCACGGGCCAGCGACCGGAAATCGCCCGCTTTTATCTGCTCGTGCAACTGCTTTATGTTTTGACGCACTAAATCGTAGTTTTGTCCGTTTACTATGTGTGAATACTGTGAGCAAAAGTAGTTTTCTAATTAATAATAAAGTAGGCAAATCCGACATTGCTGTTTTTTGCATATTACTTATGTTCGCCGGGCTGCTCCGCTCGCGGGCATTTCTCTCGTTGGGCATGATCATCCTGGGCATTACCGGGCTGTGGAATGTACCGCCCCGCCAATGGGTAAAAGACAAATGGTGGCTGGCCGGGTTGGCATGGGTGGCAGTATACGCCATCAGTGGCCTGTGGAGCGATGACAAAGCCGAATGGAGCACCTTTCTGCAAATGAAGTTGCCCGTGCTGCTGTTGCCTGTTGCGTTCAACTTTCTGCCTGCATTTACCCGCAAACAATTACAGATGCTCACCCTGTTGTGTGGTGGCATGCTGCTGGGCGGGGCCATGTATAGTGTATCCTTCCTGCTGATGGATTACCAGCACTATATAGCTGAGTATAATGTATCGCATATGATACCTACGCCAGTGTATGGCGATTATATCTGTTTCAGTACATCGTGTGCATTGTTCATCGCCTGGACGTTTTATGCATTGCCATCGTTCCTTTCTAAAACGGCTAAGTGGGTGGCCATAGCGATAGCTGCGCTGCTGGCCATATACCTGCACATACTGGCCTCCAAGAGCGGACTCATTGCCTTTTATATTTTTGCGATATCGTGGGCAGTATATACCGTTGTTAAGCGCAGAAGTATTGCCGGCATAGCGGGCCTCGTTGCCATACCCATAGTATTATCGCTAGCTATTGAATATATACCAACGCTACACGAACGCAAGGCACATATAGTGTATACTATTTACCGCCTGCGCGACCACGACAAGAGCGGCACCCTTGGCGACCTTTCCCGCCTTATATCTTACGACATCTCCACACGGCTGATCAAAGAGCATCCCGTGCTGGGCGTAGGCGTAGGCGATATAATGGTGGAAATGAATAAGGGGTATAACCAATGGTATCCGCAGGTTACTGATGAGCGTAACCGCCTTGTGCCACACAACCAATTCCTTACCGTAGCGTTGGGCTGTGGTATACCGGGCGCATTACTATTTCTTTGGTGGGTAGTGATGCCGCTGTTTACATTGCCGCGCGGCAGAGATAAGTTTTTCTTTACTGTTACCTGGGCTGCCTTATTTGTGCAGTTGATGATCGAACCTTTCCTGGAAGGTCAGTTTGGTGTATTTGTTTACTTGTACTTCCCGCTGATGATCATACATAACCTCAGGAAGCCAGCGGTTGATTGACCGTTTACTTAACTACCCTTGCCACCTCTATCAGGCCTATTATATTATTATTAAAGTCTTCGAGCGCATGTGTAGGCACACATAACTCATCATGGTCATTGCACTCGTTGTGCCTTACAGCATACTTCATCAGGTAGTCTTTCCTTATATGAAATTTGATGATGTACCCAGTTTCGCGCACGGCGCAAGTGGCGGCTTCTTCGTCGCTCATATCGGTATAGAACACCGGGCGGCGCGCTATACGCGGCGGGAACCTTGTCCAACCCGACCTTTCTATTAACGTCAGTTCCCTTTGTCCTACGGGCTTGTATAATGTCTGTAATTGTAATGCGCTCATAGTAAAAAATTTAAGTGTTATCCAATGTTCACGAGGTAGTAAATCACCACTTTTATTTTCTCCTTGTGTGTTTCTATAGCAATATTACTTTGGCCATCACGCAACTGCCCAAATAAGTTCACAAACGGTCTGAAAAGTTGATGAATGGCTGTTTCCAGCCTACGCTGCTATTTTATTTGCGTACAGCGGCATACATATGCTGCAAAAATATTACCGGTTATGTGGCACGATTTTGAACCATGTTTTGTTTAAAAAACATCATGGACAGCATCAACAAACGACAGCCCGAACATAACATGGAAAACCTTGGCGGCAGCGAGGCTGCACAGAAGATCAAAGAGCTTGCAGAAAAAGCCGAAGTGTGTTTCTTCTGCACCAACATCGCATCGGGCAAGCCTTTTAATACACGGCCCATGTCGGCACAGAAAGTAGACGAGCAGGTCAATATATGGTTCCTGAGCGCAGTAGACAGCCACAAGAACGATGAGCTACAGCAAGACCCTTATGTACAGCTATTATTCCAGGGCAGCTCGCATACCGATTTTATGACCCTATGGGGTACTTGCTCCATCAACCGCAACAAACAAAAGATAGATGAGCTTTGGGAACCGCTGGTAAAGGTGTGGTTCACAGAGGGTAAGGATGACCCGCGTATTACCGTTATCCGCTTTGCGCCTGAAGATGGCTACTACTGGGATACCAAACACGGCGGTATGGTAGCCTTTGCCAAGATGATAGCAGGTGCCATCACCGGAACAACGCTTGATGATTCCATAGAAGGAAATCTGAAGCCTTAAATGTCTTTCGCTCTTTCAGAGCTTCCGCCATCTTATTCTCAACCCCGGGACAATCGTCCCGGGGTATTATCTTTTGCTCTTTCAGAGCAATTGCCAATGACGCCCGTTGAGCATTGCAACTTCTTTTAAAAAGTTGCCAAAGTTTCCTCCTGCTTATACTTATCAAATATCCCCTTATCCGTCAGCGTCCACAGAGCGGCACGCTGGCCACAACTTTTCAGTGCCTGGTTGGCCCAGGTATTACAAGTATAGAAGAGCGAGTACCTGCCTTTTGCTTCATAAAAGGCATCGGTCTTACCATAGTTAGCATTGGTAACAATATGCTGATAAGAACCGTCGGCATTGTGCTGAAAACTCTCATCGATATACTTTATCAATTCGTCATACTGAGCCTGCCTGATAATGATCTTCTTACATTGCTCATTCTCATTCATCTGCCTGTAAAACGTAGCATGCATAGCCGATGAGCTAAGGGCAAACGCCGCTTTAAGCGCTACTGATGCCTTTAAGTCTTTCCACTCGGGCGTTTGCAGGTAAAAGCCCTTATCGCCCCAGCCCACGGCCAGGTAGTTGAATGCAGTGTCTTTACTTACCGTGTTAGCAAACAATACCTGTCGGCTCCAATCCATATGGCCATTGCGCACCGGCACTACAATATCGGTGTGTACACCGTTGGTCTTTATGTATATAGCGACCGTAGTATCTGCACCCTTGGTTGGCCCACCCCCAACCGCTATCTTTTGCAGCAATAATGCCACCACCACATATAGCACCAGGAAGATGATAATGCCCAGCATAGCCCTTAAAAAATATTTAGCCACCTTCTTCATTAAGAAAAGAAATTTAACTGCTTTGATGGTACAATATTATGCAGCACACATCATGGTATTTTTGACCTACATCAAAAAAGGGAGAATAAATATTGGAGACACCAACACTAGTTAATTACCCACGCTGAAGCAGTAGCCGGTAAAGGTCTGCACACGGCCATTGGCGGCGCTGCTCATATTGACCTTAGGGCGATTGACAATGAACACATACTCCCCCAGGTCCAGTTGATTTTCCGGAGATATGGCGTATACATTTTCCTCTACCTTAGTGAATATAAGCGTTGGCTTTTCCTGTTCCGGCGCATGCGATTTGCCCAGCACCTTTTCGCCCAGCGGTATGCTGCGTTGGTCTTTATCCTCTTCGAAACGGAAAAGCTCTATTGCCTTTTCCGGGTCTGCACCGGCCTCCAGCTTTACAATAAATACATCGGCAGGATTGCCCGAGCGGATGATACCCGATTTAGCCCCATCGGCCACAATAGAAAAGTTGGCCTTGCCGGTAAGGCGGGTAGATGAATAGGCGGTGTGCAGGTCGGTCTTCTCCAGGTCTACCAGTTTTTTACCCTGGCGCACCCACACTACCTTGTTCTTATCGGCAGGCACAGGATATTTCTGGGCATTGGCCGCCCAGCCCCAAATGGTAAAAGACAGTAATAACAGCGCTTTCTTCATTAAGACAAATGTAATAAAAATGAGTTAATGGCTCAATTTAGCTCATTTCGTTATCAGGTCTATCCGTAGTTTACGTAGGTCTATGTGGTTGGCACACTGGTAATCTGTGGCATGTATAATAATCCTACCCTTAGTGTTTGTAATGTGCTTTATACTGAACCGGTCGGGTATAAAATCCTCGTTTGTAATTTTATAGCCGCTAACTGTTTTAGTTATAATTGCTTTATGGGGTTGAAAACAGTGACCGGAGGCCAATGGTGGTGCAAGCCAATAAGTGATAATGGCAAACGGCCTGCCTCCATTGGTTATAAAAAAAAGATCGCTGTATTTTGTATCAAAATCAACCGACAGCTTATCAGCGTCAGTATCATTCAGAACCAACCGTTGGGCAACAAGATCATCTGTGAGATAGCCCTTGCTGATAAAATGTTTATAGAGTATGCTTTTAGCTTTTGCCTTGGTAAGCCCGGTTAATGGTAGATTACTGGCAGGTATTTGTATGCTTATAGCAGTATCTATAACTGACAATGAATGCTGAGCAAAGGCTGTTTGCGTGCATATCAACACCGCAAATGAACAGCACAAACAAATGACAAAACTCTTTATCATATTTGCGATTTCAGTTTTCTGCCGATCATATTTTTTTGCAGTGACCGGCAGTTTTTGCTTTAGGTAACCTTTGCAGTAGGCTGAAATGAAGCACAGGTATAAAAATTTGCACTATTGCCATTTCTGCCGATGTGGCAATTTTGCCGGTGGCATTTCTGCCGGTTTGTTTTGTTGGATAGAGTCATGCGTGATAGAACTTTTGTGCCCAAAAACTGCTTTTGGACCGCCCAAAGATACGATGGGCAGGCAGGGGTTTCCAAATAAAGATATGCACAAATTGAATGGCTCAATGGCTGAATAGGAGCCACCTGGTGCTCTTTCTATATACACGTCCAATATCGGAAAGTGCCCGGCGGCGCACTGGCTATGCTAGTGGCTTGCCGAGGACGGGAATTTTCGCAAGCGGGACGCTTGCATGGATCAGGACGAAGCGGACGCTTCGACCAGTTTTGGTTATAAACTTCGCCGAACTATGACGAGGCAGAGCTTATAAACAAAGAAGCCACCCTGTTGGGTGGCTTCTGCTGAAAATGATATAAATATGAAAACTTAGATAACGGAAACGTTAACTGCGTTCAGACCTTTCTGACCATTTTGTACTTCGTAGGATACTGTATCGTGCTCGCGGATCTCACTGATGAGACCAGACACGTGAACGAATACGTCTGCACCACCTGCTGATGGTGTGATGAAACCAAAACCTTTTGTTTCATTGAAAAACTTTACTGTACCTTGTTGCATTCTAACAATTTAAAATATTAATAAAGACCGAAGGTAGGCTATTAAAAATTAAAAATAGCATTAATATTTTTCTTTAACGTTTTGTGTGGGTCAGGATTTTAGCATTTATAGTATGGATGTGTTGTTTCAGATCAGATGATTGTTGAAGCGTCACTGATTCGTGGTAATACTTAACCCACCCGATATCGGCGAGTCCTCGGCTGCGCACTGGGCTATGCGAGAGACACGCCGAGGACGGGAAATTTATTCGAAATTATCAATGATATTGCTTTCGATATCATTGATCACAGTTTGTAACAAATCACTTGCTTCGTTATATGGCTTATAAATCATTTTAGTTTGTATACGCTTCTTAAATTTCTCTAAATCATCCCAATTGCCTTTTATGGTCGCTAAATCTTTTGAGTCAATAGAAATTACTGGAGCCTTTGAATAAAAATACGCCATACCTAAAGGACGGTCTTTATTTGCCATATTTAAAGCTTGCAGAAGTTCTTCCGCAGTTCCAGATAAAGCACGCTTTTTGCCGGTTTTTGCATTTATTGTAGGAGTTCCTAGCTTATGCTTAAAAACTGCAACAACGATATCCATTTTCTCAATAATCTTTTTATTTATCACATCTTGAGGGTATCCCTCTTGTGATGCTAGATGTTCCCATCCATGAACAATTAACCGTTTTCCACAGTGGCTTTCATGATTACCTCTTCGAAATTGTATTTCCAATCTATCTAATAAATGAGATCTTTCTAATTCGGTGTCTCCAGGCGAAGCGATAACTAAATGTACTTCACCTTTGATTTTTACCTTTCGCTTCGCTATTTTACTTTCTGGCTTAATAAAATCAGACAATATATCTTGATTCCATTTTGACGAGTTTGATAACAAATTCATTAAAATTTTCAAATCATTCAATAGATTTATTTCGTCTTCTGTCGATATATTTCCAGTAACCCGAGCTAAACAGCCTGGACAGAAACTAGCTCGTCTCATACCATCGTCAACGCCATCCTTTGACCATAAAAAATCATAAATGCAACCGGTTGTATCATTGTGTCTAAAATCTGTTTTATCCAACTCCAATGCGAAATAATAAATAATAGAATATATCACCCCATTATTAACTGAAAGATTGGTCAGATAAGGCCATCCCCAAAATGAAAATATCGATATGCAATTATACTCGTGCAAGAAATAGTTGTCACTATATTGCTTGTTCGTAAAACAGAATACTCTATCAAAATTTGACAGATCCGTACCTATTTGTTGAGAAAGAACGTTGAACGAGGATGGTTTTCTAATTATATTCGAATTGAAAATTATACTCTTATCAGCTGTCACAAAATTCAGATAACTACAATGTTCATTCAAAAACGCAGCGATTAAATCTTGTTTTAGGTTTGTATCCTTGTCGTAGGCTAATAGCACTTTCATAAGATTAGTTTAAAAATCAAAAATATTTTCTCTACCCATGCATCACCCCCAAATTCCCTCTAAAAATCTTCACGGCAATAGCCAATAGTATCACACCAAAGAATTTGCGGATGACGGCGACGCCGGATGGGCCGAGGGCGCGCTCTATGATGTTGACGGAGCGGAGGGTGATATATACTACTATCAGGTTGATGAGAATCGCGATGAGGATGTTGTAGGCCTCGTAGGCCGCTTTTAGCGACATTACAGTTGTAAGGGTTCCGGAGCCGGCTATCAGCGGGAAGGCCACTGGTACCAGGGTGCTCGCCTTCATATTATCGTCGTGCTTAAAAATGTCGAGCCCCAGCACCATTTCCATTCCCAGGATAAAGATGACGATGCTACCTGCTATGGCAAACGAGTGGATATCCAGCCCCATGAATTGCAGCATCTGCTCGCCCACCAAGAAGAAGAGCAGCATCAGTCCGCCCGATACCAATGTGGCCAGGGCGGCGTTGATATCGCCCATTTTCCTTTTTATAGATATGATGACGGGCAGGGAGCCCAGCACGTCTATTACTGCAAAAAGGGTAAATGTAACGGTGACGATCTCTTTATAATCGGTCTTATCGAGCCAGAAGTTTGCCATTTTGTTTTGTTTGGTTTTATCGGGCAGGTATCTGTCGCTCTTACAGAGCTTACCTGCGTTTGTTTTGTTTACCCGGGGCTGCACCCCGGGCTGTTATCTTCAGGTCTTTCAGACCTGTACGGTTATTGAGCCTCACCCCGGTTCTCTCCAAAGGAGAGGGAGATGTTATTCTACACTTTCGTCTTTCAGACCAGTACGGTTATTTAGCCTCACCCCGACCCTCTCCAGGGGAGAGGGAGGTGTTGTCCGAAAAACTGTGTCTTTCGGACCTGTACTGTCATTCAGCCTCACCCCGGCCTTCTCCAAAGGAGAGGGAGGTGTTATCCGGCATACCGCGATCTTTCAGATCTGTACTGTTTTCCGGGCGGTTGTGGTAATAACACTACGTTCTAAAGTGTAAGTTAGTTATTTTTGAGGTCTCAAAATTACACATGGCTATAGCAAATTACCAACATATCAGCGCAGAGCGCTTTATGAAGTATGTACAGGTGGACACCCAGAGCGACCCTGCCTCTCCATCGCAACCATCTACCGAAAAGCAAAAAGACCTGAGCCGCATACTGGTGCAGGAGCTGCTGGATATGGGCATTACCGATGCCGAATTGGATGAGCATGGCTATGTGTATGCTACCATACCCGCCACTACCGATAAGGATGTGCCCGTGCTGTGCTTCTGCTCGCACGTAGATACCGCGCCCGATTGCAGTGGCGCCGGTGTAAAGCCAATTTTGCATAAAAATTACGATGGCAGTGATATAGTGCTGCCTGATGATACCGGCGTGGTGATCACCACCGCCAACCACCCTTACCTGAAGGAGCGCATCGGCGATGATATCATCACCGCATCGGGCCTTACTTTGCTGGGCGCCGACGATAAGGCCGGTGTGGCCATCATTATGGACCTGGCCAATTACTTCATCAAGCACCCGGAAGTGAAGCATGGTAAGATCCGCATCCTCTTTACCCCGGACGAAGAAGTGGGCCGCGGTGTGGCTGCTGTAAATATGCAGAAACTGGGCGCACACTTTGGCTATACGCTGGATGGCGGCGAACGTGGTCACCTGGAGGGCGAATCTTTCAGCGCCGATGCTGCCAAGGTTACGTTCCACGGTATCAGCGCGCACCCCGGCTATGCCAAGGGCAAGATGCAGAGCGCTATAAAAGCCGCAGGGCTGTTTGTAAGCATGCTGCCTGCCAATGAGTGGTGCCCAGAGGCTACCGAAGGCCACCAGGGCTTTGTACACCCTACGGGCATCAGCGGCGAGCTGGAGCAGGCAACTGTTTCTTTTATCGTTCGCGATTTTGATACGAAGAAATTAGCGGAGCACGAAGCGCGCCTGAAAGGGATTGCAGAGCAGGCAGCAGCCAAATTCCCGGGTGTAACGATAGACTTTGAGGTGAAAGAACAGTACCGCAATATGAAGGAGATACTGGACCAGAACCCGCAGGTAATGGCCTATGCCGAAGAAGCCTATAAGCTTGCCGGCCTGGCGCCGCATATCGAGAGCATCCGCGGCGGCACCGATGGTTCAAGGCTATCGTTCATGGGCCTGCCTTGCCCCAATATTTTTACCGGCGAAATGGGCATACATAGCAAGCAGGAGTATGTGAGCGTGCAGGATATGGAGAAGGCTATGGAAGTACTGGTGCATCTGAGCCAGATATGGGAAAAGCGTGCTTAGGCACACTTGAGAGCGAGTGCGGGGAGCGGAGAGCGGGAAGGCGCTTCGCTTGAGCGTGAGTGCGGAGAGCGGAGAGCGGCTTGTCTTTGTAGTATGGACCCGTGACCATGCCGCCCTTCGACAGGCTCAGGGTGATACTACGTAAGTACAGCGCCCAATAGAGGTGCTGCGGAAAAAATGAGTGGCATTTGAAAAAAATGCTGTATTTTACCACGGTTTATTTGCCGGGTTGTGCCCGGTAGCTAAAGAATAAAAGACAAATAAAGTATCTATGACTAAAAAACTGGTACCAGTTGTTTTATTGGCGTTAGCCGGTTTAGGATCTTGCAGCAGGAGCGCCCGTATAGAGGTGACCCCTACCCCTGTTGATTCTACCACATTCTACACCTATTCAATGAGCTCTGTCTACAGCCTGCTGAAGGTGGTGCCTAAGACGGTGACCATGAACGTAGCCACCGGTGGAGCCATAGTAGGCAACAGCGGCACGATATACACCTTCCCTGCCAATGCGTTCCAGACCGCTGGTGGTGGTTCTGTTACCGGCAATATCACACTGTCTTTATCAGAATACGTGAAGAAGGGCGATATGATCTTTTCGCGCGTGTTGCCGGTGAGCGATGGCCAGACCCTGATATCGGGCGGCCAGATATTGGTTGAGGCCACACAGGGCGGCTCTAAACTGATACTGAAGCCAGGTTATAATTTTACCGCTTCCATACCACAGCTGGGTCAAATATCTGACTACATGTCTTTGTACTATGGCTATAACGAGAATACAACGGTAAGCCCTATCAATTGGGTAACCGGTACGGGCACAGGCACCGCTACCAGGTTTGGTGATACTGTAACATTGAACGCTGACAGCGTAGGCTACCTGAGTGCAGGCAAACCATATGCCGGTGCTACTAACCAGGCCATAGCACTTACCGTAAATGGTTTGACGTTTGATGACAGCGACCACGTACAGGCATATGCTGTGTATGACAACTACAGGTCTATAACGCCTATGCTGCGCCGCTACCACCAGAAGTTTACACAAGACAGCGTGCTGAACGTACCTACACATTTTGTGGTATATACTGTATACCGCGGCGAATTTTATGCAGGTATATCGAGCAGTGTAACGCCGCTTAGCGGTGGCAGTTACTCTGTAACCGTAAGCAAGGTGAACCCGATCACCTTCCTGCACACAGTAAACGGAATGTAATACTGATGAATGATATTTTTAAAAAAGAGACCTGCAGATGCAGGTCTCTTTTTTTATCAGCAGCGAAGGATGAGCGCCAAATAAAACTGAGACAAAATAAATATGTACATTTAATAAAATTACTCCTATGAAAAAATCACTACTGGTCATGTGTCTTATCCTATCGACTATTGCTAACCTGTCTCCCAGGCACCTCCTGGCCCAGAGTATCAGCACCTATGCAGGTAATGGTGTAGCGGCATCTACCGGCGATGGATCTTCGCCCTTGCTTGCCAGCTTCAACAACCCATCGGGCGTGTATATAGATGCAGGTAACAACCTGTACGTCATAGAATATTCAGGCTGCAAGATTAGGAAAATAACCAGCAGTGGTATTGTGAGCACGTTCGCAGGCAATGGCATTCCTGCATTTGCCGGCGATGGCGGCCCCGCCACTGCAGCCAGCTTCTACTATCCCATAGACATGGTGGCAGATGCAGCAGGTAATATTTATGTATCAGACAATGCTAACCAGAGGATACGTAAAATAACACCCGCTGGCATCATCAGCACCTACGCCGGCAGCGGCGCCTATGGCTTTTCAGGCGATGGCGGGCCCGCTACCGCAGCCGCATTGAGAGACCCCAGCAGGATGGCCATAGATGGTGCAGGCAATATTTATTTTGCAGATGCCAATAATCACCGCATACGTATGATAACACCGGCAGGCATCATCAGCACAGTAGCAGGCAATGGCACCGCTGCATTTGCCGGAGACGGCGGCCCTGCAACAGCTGCCAGCCTCAGCACGCCATTGGGTGTTGGCTTCGATGGTTTTGGCAATATGTATATAGCCGATGCCATGAACCACCGGGTGAGAAAGGTAAATACTGCGGGCATGATATCCACCTATGCAGGTAACGGCTCTTCTGTTGCATCAGGCGATGGCGGACCTGCCACTGCAGCGGGTATAGACTATATAAACGGCATTACTGTAGACGGATCGTGCAATGTATATTTTACAGACTGGAACCAACACACTGTCAGAAAAATCAATGTACTCGGTACAATATCCCGGGTGGTAGGCAATGGCACCCCGGGCTTTAGCGGTGATGGCGGTGCCGCGGTAAGTGCCCAGCTGAACGGGCCTAACAACCTGGTCTTTGACCACGCTTACAACCTTTACATTCCGGAATATCACAATAACCGGATAAGGAGAGTAGCCAACCTGGGCGAGGATGTAGGCGGATGCCCGCTGCATGTGATCACATCCTCTTTTACTTTCGGTGATTCGTTAGTATGCCAGGATAGCTGCATCACTGTAACAAGCACCACCACAGGCACTATAGACAGCGTAAAATGGAAGGTAACCGGTAGCGGAAATACGATTTCAGGTGCTGCAAGCAGCCTCTCGACCATCTGTTTCCATCAGCCGGGCGCAGCCGTGATAACATTGGTAGCCTACAGCGGCACAGCAAGCGATTCTATATCGCAGACCATGCATGTACAACCGGCTCCCTACCCTGTTGTCAACCAAGCGGGGCATACGTTTACAGTTACCAGCGGCCCTTATGCACAATATCAGTGGTTCACTGGCAGTACAGCCATACCTGGCGCTACAAATGCTACTTACACCTATACCACAACCGGTGCATCTTATTACGTGGTGGTCGATTCCGGATCATGTAAAGGTTCATCTGCAACTATTACTACCGTTGGCGTAAATGAGTTGTCGCAACCTGGGAATAGCTATTGGGCACACGCAAATGGAGAACATATCGACCTCCATGCTTCTGCTAGTTTATTAACTCCTGTTACTATCTATTTGTTGGATGCTACGGGGAGAGAAATACAGTCAGCTACATGGCAGCCCGGAAGCAATACCACAACTGTATATTGCCACGGCCTAGCTAATGGCCTCTACATTATAAAACTGAACGATAGCGGACTTTACACAACGCTCAAGATCTGCAAGGGCCCTCGTTGATACCCTACGATCTAAAGACAACGACACAGGTCATTTTCTCCTGGCTTTTGTTGTGCTATCGCCCTTCTTTATGGGCATCATATATACATCTCCCTTCGCATCTACCCGCGGAGCTCTCTTTAGTTTGGCGAAGGCAGTTTCCAAGTATGGGTCTTTATCGGTTTTGGCAAGCGTAGCCCTGTTATTATCGGCCAGGGTGAAATTGTAAAAACGCTTCACAGGGTCGGTTGGTGCAATATCCACCAGGGTTACGTAGCTCTTCTTATCTTTTCGGATCACTACCTCGTACCGACCGGCGGGCAGCTGTGTGGTAGCGTACAAGCCACCAGCATCAGACGTTGCCAGTAGCAGGCTGTCCTTAGATATGGCCTGTAAAGTTGCATCCTGTACCGGCTTACCCTTACTATCGGTAATACGGCCACAAAGCAGGAAGGACTGTGCACTAGTGATTTGCACTGCAGCCAGAAGCACCGGTAAAATAAGTAATCGTTTCATATACTTTGTAAGCAATGAAGGTACTATATATTGGAGATTTCCAGAACAGCTTCATATATCGTGTCCGAAAACGAATACGTCCCGTGGCCGTTGGTCAGGAGACACAACGGCGGCTGTCGTTGCCGAATCATGTTTACAATCAAACAGAGCCGTTCCCGAAGATCACTACTTCTTGTCCTTATCTATAAACTCATCGGTAAAATGGCGCACACCTTTCTCCTGGCTGAATTTACCTGCATTGTATGCTGATGACTGGTTGCGGGCTATCGACAGCGTTTGCCAATCATCATTGCTGTAGAGCTTGGCTATGTATACTATCTGGCCCACGTGATAAGCATAATGTGCTATCTGCCGGTTGATGGCCTCCAGTATAGTATGCCCTTCGTTGCGGATGTAAATGATGCGTTCGAGGTCGGCATCGGTAATAGACTCCAGCGCGTTGAAGAGGCATTGCCAACCTTCTTCCCATTTGTTCATCAGCTCTTCGCGCGTGCGCACATCGTTGTCAAACTCTGCGTCGCGCTGGCGCCATGGCTTTTCACCGTCAGTGGTCAGGAAATCGGTCCAGCGGCTCAGCATGTTGCCCCACAAGTGTTTTACAATGGTGGCTACGCTGTTACTGTCTTCATTGGCGCGCTCCATAAGCGCTTCATCCTTCATCTGCGCTATGGCTTTCTCGCCAAGGCCCTTGTACATTTTAAACTGGCGGGTAGCGCTGCTTAGGTAGTTTATCATGATCTTGCTTATTAGTATAAAGTCGAAAGTAAAGAGTCAAAAGCTGCTATTCAGGAAATGCTTACGCACAGATACTTATGCCTTACGACTAAGTACTTACGACTTGACTCAACATCTTGTTTCCAGGTCTCCGTAAATGGCAGGCCGTGCTATCTCCATGATGCGATCAGGGAAATTAGAATTTTTGAAGCCTACTTTACGGTATAGTTCATGTGCATCTTTGGTGGCCAGCATAATGCGGCGCAAGCCCTTTACCCAGTCTATATCGAACAGGATCTCCATCATTATTTTACTGATGCCTTTGCCGCGATGATCGTCGTAAACAAATACATCGGCCAGGTAAGCATAGGTGGCATAATCGGTGATGAGACGCGCGAAAGCTACCTGCCTGCCCTCTTTTACCGCGCCTATGCAAAACGAATTTTCGAACGAGCGCATAAAAACATCCTCAGGCATGTGCTTAGACCAGTAAGACTCCAATGATAACCAATGGTGAATGTCAGCAGGTACCATCTGCGATTTATCGGTGGTGATGAGATAACCGTTATAGTCGAATGAGATCGGTTGCATCGTGATTCTATAGTTAAAAGAACTGTGCCCCGCGATCATGCAGGGCACAGCAGTATCCAATTAAAGAATATAGTTCCATTTATGTGTATCAGGGGCTACGCCTGTGCGGATGTCGTACAACGCTTTCTTCAGCGTGAACATGGTAGCATCTTCGCCCACATAACAATCGTAAGCCTTATCGCCAATGGTTATACTGGCTATGGGCGCTATTACAGCGGCGGTACCTGCTCCAAAAGCCTCTACCCTTTTGCCGGCTTCAAAAGCAGCCTTTAATTCAGCAATGCTGATCGGCCGTTCTTCTACCTTCATACCCTTTTCGCGGGCTATTGCGAGCAGTGAATCGCGCGTTACACCATCCAGTATGCTGCCCGACAATGCCGGGGTGAGTAATGTGTTATCTATATAGAACATGGCATTCATGGTGCCCGATTCTTCTATAAGCGTATGCGTGCGACTATCCGTCCACAATACCTGGTCGAAGCCCTGCTCCTTGGCCAGCTGTGTAGGATAGAATGCGCCACCGTAGTTACCACCACACTTAGCCGTGCCGGTACCACCATCAGCCGCGCGCGAAAATTCGGTCTCTACCTTTATCTTCAGCGGATTTGCGTAATACTGGTATGCAGGAGATGCTACTATCATGAACAGGTATTCCTCACCTATCTTCACCCCTATCCTATCCTCAGTAGCTATCATGAAGGGGCGCAGGTATAACGACCCATCGGCCTCATCAGGTACCCACTTGCTGTCCAGTTGCACCAGCTGGTGCATAGCTTCCGTAAACAACTCTTTGGGCACACGTGGCATGCACATGCGGTCCAGCGACTTGCAGAAGCGGTCGTAATGCTTGTCTATACGGAAGATATTGATGCGGCTGTCTTCCATCACAAATGCCTTCATGCCTTCAAAAACCGTTTGCCCGTAGTGCAGGCACAGGGCCATAGGGCTCAGGGTAAGGTCGTGAAAAGGCGTTATGCGTGCATTCTGCCATTGGCCGTCCCTATATTCAGCAATGAACATGTGCTCGGTAGGCACCTTGCCGAAAGGGATAGACTTTGTGTCTGTTACTGTTCTCACCGTCTGCGGTGTAATTGAGATCGGGTACTCCATAACCAGGAATTTTTTGATCGTTTATGAATCCTCTCCGGCCGCTTTATCAGCAGCTGCAGAGGCTTTGTTATCTGCAATGATTGCTTGCTCCTTTTGTTGCCGGTAGCCGCGGTTCACCATCAGCACACTGCTGATGATAGCTATAAACGCCAGACCGGTATAAATATTTACTTCTTCCTTTAAAATAATGTAGCCCAATATCACCGCCACCAGCGGGTTGACATATGCGTAAACGGTGGCTATACCCACGGGCAGTTTGCTCAGCACATACATATACGCCGCATAGGCCAGTATGGAACCAAATACAATAAGGTATGCCAACGCCAGCAGACCATCTTTATTCCACAGATCCATACCCTGGTAATTATCGACAAAAGGGCTGATGATGAGCATGAACAAGCCACCAAACAGCAGTTGCAGGCCCGAGTTGAAAAACGGATTTACAGGATTGGTATTCTGCTTATTGATGATGCTGCCACCGGCCCATGAGCAGGTAGCCAGCAACACAGCGGCAATGCCCCACAGATAGGCAGTGTTGGAAATATCGCTCAGGTTCTGGCGGAAGATGAGTCCTACCCCAACCAACCCGAGCAGCATACCGGCACCTATCATCAGGTTCAGCTTCTCTCCTTTATGCAGCATCAGGTTGAACAAAACGGCAAACAGGGGCATACCTGCACAGATCATGGCCGCTATACCACTGGGTACGGTCTTCTCGCCCCAGGTAACACATCCGTTACCGATCGTAAGCAGCAAGAAACCCACCAGCGCCTGCAGGCCAATGTTCCGGGCACTAAGGTCTTTATTCTTATTCATGGCCAGTGCCGCAATAGCCAGCACTGTGCCGGCAACCGTTTGCCGCACGCCCGCAAACAAGAATGCAGGATAATGCATAACGCCTATGCGCAATGCCAGGTAGGTGGTCCCCCATACGATACAGACGAACACAAGGGCGATATATGCTTTGGTATCCGGTTTCATTTCCGGCACAAAAATGATGTATTATTCCGAAATAAAACAGATACAATTTTCGTATTTTTGACCATAACAGTTTGTTTTATGAACTTATTGGCCAGCAGCAAAAGCGAACATTTATACCTGCAGATAGCAGAGACCTTCCAGAAACAAATACTGGACGAGGTACTGAAAATAGGCGACAAGCTACCCTCTGTACGATCGTTGAGCAAGCAACATGGCATAAGTGTGAGCACCATACTACAGGCCTACTACCACCTGGAAGCTAAAGGCCTGGTAGAGCCACGGCCACAGTCGGGCTACTATGTAAGCTTTAACCCGTCTAGGTTTCCAAGGAAGATAGAAAAGAGTAACCCGATACCTGTTGTGCGCACCAAGAATGTGGAGGCGATCATTGGCGAGGTATATGACGATCTGGCCATGGAGGGTATCATGAAATTTTCCATCAATGTGCCGGCACCGGAGTTGCTGCCACTAGGGGCCCTGAACAAGGCCATGATGCATGCCATGCGGACATTGCCGGCCAATGGCACATCGTATGAAAAAATACAGGGCAATGACCTGTTGCGCCGACAAGTGGCGCAGTGGAGCATGACCTGGGGTGGCCAGCTGCATGCAGATGACATCATTACCACCGCCGGCTGCATGAACGCCATATCTTATTGCCTGATGGCCCTCACAAGGCCAGGCGACACCATAGCCATAGAAAGCCCGGTATATTTTGGTATGCTGCGCTTTGCCAAAAGCATTGGGCTGAATGTACTGGAGCTACCCACGCACCCAGATACCGGTGTAGACCCCGACGATGTAAAAAAAGCGTTGGATAAACACGATATAAAAGCCTGCTTCTTCGTTACCAATTTCAGCAACCCTACCGGCTATTGCATGCCCGATGAGCAGAAAGAAGCCATGGTGAAGCTGCTCTCTAAATATGGCGTACCGCTTATAGAGGACGACCTGTATGGCGATGTATACCTTGGCAACCGGCGGCCCCGCTCCTGCAAGAGTTTCGACGAGGAAGGCAATGTACTCTGGTGCAGTTCCATATCCAAGACACTGGCACCAGGATACCGTGTAGGCTGGGTAGCACCCGGTAAGTATATAGAGCAAGTAAAGAACCTTAAACTCTATCACAGCATTACTTCTGCTACGGCGCAACAGGCGGCCATAGGCAATTTCCTGGCTACCGGGCGATACGAACACCACTTGCGCAAATTGCGGCAAACACTACATGCCAACAGTCTGCACTTTACCCGCGCCATAGGTGAGTATTTCCCTGAAGAGATAAAGCTGAGTACGCCTAAGGGTGGCTTTATACTGTGGCTGGAACTGGCCCGCCATATAGATACTTACCAGCTATACCAGGAAGCTATGCAATGCAAGATGAGCATTGCACCCGGCACCATGTTCACCCTGCAAGACAGGTACCAGAACTGTATGCGCCTGAGTTATGGCATGCAATGGACACCGGAAGTAGACCGGGGGTTAAAGAAACTGGGTACACTGGTGAAGCAAATGATGTGATCAAAGTTCAAGCGCCAGGATCCAAACTCCAGGATCCAATCACCAAATTCCAGGAACAAGGTGCGATACACAAAAAGACAAAGGCCGCAAGTAGCGGCCTTTGTCTATATATCACTTATGTTTTCAACTATTCTTCGTCTTTAGTAGCAGGCTGTTTGGCACCTGGTGTACCCGGCTCATCTTCAGCCTCTGTTGGTATACGCAAGTTCTTTTCCTGCTGATCCATAGTACCTGAGTTAGCACTGTTGTACAGTACGCGGCGTGTAGGCAGATCACCAATGATACGGAATTCAGTACGACGGTTCATCTGGCGGCCCATAGCGTTATCGCTCTTACCATCAGCAGCTGTTTCGCTGGCTACCGGATTTTTAGGACCGAAACCCTTAGCACTCATACGAGCGCGCTCGATACCGTTCTTTTCCATGTAGTCCATTACAGACTGTGCACGACGCTGAGACAGTGCCATATTGTATTCCAGTGTACCCTTACCATCTGTATATGAGTAGATCTCAACAACCAGAGATGGATTATCTGTCATAAAGTGTACCAGTGTATCCAAAGAAGCAACTGATTCTGAACGCAGAGTAGCCTGATCGTAATCGTAGTAGATGTTGCTTACGCTGAAGCTCTGCTTGATGCTATCGAGATAGATGGTAACATTAACTGTATCATCCGGATCTGAACGCTTAACAGACATCGTGCTTACAGTTGCACGAGAAGAGGTATAACCCGGCTTATCTGCAGTAAGTACATAAGAATGATTGCGAGACATCTGGAAGATGAAGTTACCATCTTCAGAAGTGTACGTGTTCATGTCAGACTTCTGGTCTACCATTTTCACTACGCTCTGTGACATCAATGTGTTTGTCTTCTTGTCTATCACCTTACCAACGATAACCAGAGTAGGCTCGTACTGAATGCGCCAGATATCGTTACAGCAGGTTGGGTTCTTCAACGCAGTAGTACCAATACGGTTAGATACCACATACGCATCAGGCTTACCTACCGGATCTTTGATGAAGTAGAACTCATCAGCAGAAGTATTGATAGGATAACCCATGTTGTGTACGTTAGAATAACGTGAAGGACCACCATCAGCTACGTAGATATCGAAACCACCCATAGACTTAAGGCCGTTGGTAGCGTAGTAAAGCTTCTTTACCCTTGAGTCATAATAAGGAGTCAGTTCATCTTCTTTAGAGTTGATCGTCTTACCGCAGTTCTGAGGACGACGGTACGTACCATTACGCGGGTCAACTACAGAATACCAGATATCGTAACCACCACGGCTCTGCAGCTTGCGGTTTGATGCGAAGTAAACCACTTCTTTTTTACCCACCTTAGCTACGAAAGGCATAGTATTAGAGCTGGTAGCATCGCCACCATCGTCAAGTATCTGCTGAGGTGCACCCCACTGGTGTTCCTGGAAAGTAGAAACGAATATCTTACAAACAAACTTGAAAGAGTCGCCTACGTGGCACCTTGTAAAGTAGAACCTGTTACCACCTGGGCTGTAGCAGCCATTACCTACGCTGGCACCATCGCCATCAGGAGTAAAGCCATTGAAACCACCATCGTTAAATGGTAAAGGCCACTGGAAAGAATCCACATAACCTGGTTGTTTCTTAGCCAGCATAAAATGCTCTGCCTGAATCAGATTACGCTTGCCCTCAGATGTCTTGTACTTCTTCCTTGAGTCGATAACTTCCAGGCTGTTCCTGTTCAGTGTAGAGAACAGCAGCATAGAGTCACCAAGTGGGTATGGAGATAATTCTGTGTAAGCAGAGTTAACGTTAGGACCGCAGTTGATGATGTTTACCGGCTCAGGATTTTTGATAGATACCATGGCCATGTTACAGCCGTCTATCTCCATTTGAGCAAACTTCTTGTAGTCTTTATACTGCTTTTGCGTAGGCTGCCTGTTGAAGTTAGTATTGTTCGGGTCAGTTGTCGGCGTTTTCTTATTATCAGTAAGGAACTGCTGGAACCACTGGATAGCCTGCTTATACTCACCCTGCTGTTTGAACATCAGGCCGGCATAGTAAGAAGACATCGGGTAGTCTTTTTTATCCAGGTAGTATGCAGAAACGTAGTAGTGCGCAGCCGGAACATAGTCACGGGTGTTGGCGTAACATTCAGCAAGTATATACGTCAGGTATGGGTTCCTTTCGTCGCGAGACAGCAGGTCCTGGTAATAATCAATGGCATCGAAATAGCTACCTTGTAAAAACAAACCTAATGCCAGCCCTAATTCTTTATCCGTGGTCCAAACCTTGGTCGGATCGGAACCGCTACCTCTTGCCTGTGCATAGGAAGGAAGTTTGGAAGTAACAAGAATAGATGCTAAAGCAAGGAACAGCCAATTTTTTCTCATGTGCATGATCGTTGAAAACGATATAAAAGTAATTATTGCTTTTAAAAAAAAGAAGGGCTTACGAAAAAAAAGTTTAGCCCTTCCAACTTATTTATAATATGTAACAATTAAAAACGCGGACAAGGTATTGAACGCCTGCCACCGTATACGCCATAAGGCGCTATATACCTGAGGGCGATCTCAAAGCCACCGTTGCCGTTAGAGGCATTGTTCAACTTAGAAGTATTGTAGTCGTAAGCCAGACCAACCCTGATGTTCTTGATCTCCAGGCCGGCAGTGATCATTGTAGCATCGCCACCGCGCATCCAGCCACCCAGGAAGATAGCAGGAGTGAAGGTAGTTTCGCTGGCATAATAATCACCTACAAGGTAATGGAATTCGTTACCATACACCAGTTCCAGGGCAGAGGCCTGAGACTGTGCGAACACTGCAGGACGAAGGCTCAGCTTATCGCCTACTTTCCATACAAAGCCCAGTTCACCGGTATACCTCATGGCCAAGCCTACATCGCTCTTTTTCTTGCGTGTTATCGCATCGTTAGGCTGGTTCAGGTTGTTGGCACCTGCACCAAGTATCATGCTGAAATTACGGCTGAAGCTGCGGCTGAAACTGATACCGGCATTCACCAGTGCATAGTTCACAGAGTTGCCCATGCCATTCAGGTATTCCTGGGTAGAGCCTTTAACGAAAGAGCCATTAACGAACTCATCGCCAAAGTACAGCTTAGACAGGTCGATGCTCTTCTGCGCCCAGCCGCCCTG
The DNA here is from genome assembly GCA_947455215.1 of Chitinophagaceae bacterium. Classification (GTDB taxonomy): domain Bacteria; phylum Bacteroidota; class Bacteroidia; order Chitinophagales; family Chitinophagaceae; genus Flavipsychrobacter. The sequence continues at coordinate 36,973 of CANGNA010000018.1, read as the reverse complement.
CAGGCCTACTGCGAGGTCAGAACCGGAGAACTCATCGCCGTGGTCGCCGAATGTTTTGTGGTAAGCAATAGATACAAGCCCTGTGAAGTTAGACAGGTTACCGTCGCCGGCCTGATCTTTATACAGCTGGAGTCCACCTGCGAGGTAGCCACCATTTTCAGACTTGATAGGCATATCGACAGAGGCGCCGTATGTCTTGTAAGGAACTGTAACACTTGACCACTGCGTACGATAGATAGCATTCGCGCGGACCTTACCGAAGAACATACCGGTGAACGCCGGATTAACAACCAGTGGTTGCATGTCGAACTGAGTAAAGTGAATATCCTGGGCGAAAGCTGCAGGAGCGGCCAACATCAGCGCTGCAAAACCCAAACGTGTGATAATGTTTCCTTTTTTCATCTTATAATTTGCTTACAAATTTACCTGATAATTGTTACGTTTCCTGATTTGTTGATGACTTTACCCGTAGAGGTAACAGCTTGTATATCGTACACATAAACCCCGAATGGCTGTGGTACACCTTTATAGCTACCATCCCACCCTTCAGCAATGTTTTTGGTCTCGAATACTACATTCCCCCAACGGTTGAAAATACGAAAATAATTTAAAGTAGCAATACCGCGCAATATAATTTTAAATTCGCTATTCACGCCGGTACCCGGTGAAAACGCGTTAGGCACCGCCAGTAGCGACTCTTCGCTTACAAACACATTGATAGAGTCGACCGTTTTACAGCCCTGTTCTGTTACCGCCGTTACCAGGTAAAGCGTACTGATATCCGGTGTTGCGGTAGGGTCTGAAATGAACGGATTGCTTAACCCTGCATAAGGGAACCACGTAAAGCTGCTGCAATTGGTTATTGGCGCTATATGGAAGCTTTCACCAGGATACAGTGTCACTGAATCATCCAGCGATATAAGGGCAGCCGGGTTGACCGTAGCTTTGAACGACACTGTGTCTTTACAACCGTTGGCATCGGTAACTACCACCGTATATACCTGTGTTGCCTCGGGACGGATAACAGGCGAATTGGCTGCACTGTCACTCAAATAATACGATGGATACCACTGGTAGGTATGTCCTGCATCGCCGCCGGCATTAAGGATAGCCGTATCGTGCGGACAGAAAGAAAGGTCTGGCAGGGTCGGCGCAAAATTGCCGCTGTTCACGGTAATGTAAGCTGAGTCTTTAGACTGACAACCAGCCGGGGTGGTTACTGTGGCATATACCCAGGTGCTTGCACCGCCGGTAAATACTACGGTTGAAGTAGTAGTATTATCCAGGTTGGCAGCCGGTGTCCAGGCATAACTATATCCCGCGAACCACGCCGGTGTCACTGAAGCATGCAGATGTGTAGAGTCGAACTGGCACATGATGCGGTTACCACCCACATACACCACAGGGGTAGGATCTACATGCAGGTTGAGCGTCGCCGGCATGTCAGGACAGCCATGGAATGAAGCAACAACAGTGTAGAATGTAGTAGTATCTGTTGCTATAAGCGCATTCAGTTGCTGCGAGTTAGCTATACCAACGGTCGGCAACCACTGGTAGTGGAAGGCCGCATCGCCACTGCCTATTACCTGCACCACCTGGCCGGCACATATTGTGGTATCCGTAGGGCGCACAGAAATAGCATTCGGTAACACATCCAGGTGAATATGGTTAACTGTAGCACAAGCAGCCAGCGGCTGAATGCTTGTAGTAATATCATATTGCCCAACAGCAGTAGGCGTTATGGTAGTATTGCTGGCCGTATCATTACCAAATATAACTGTTGTGGGTGTTGATGACCACTGGTAATGATAGTACGCTGTGCCCGGCACGGTAAAGTCTTGTGTGTAGGTCATCCCCAGGCATATAGTATCGGTAATCACGATAGCCGTTGCCGGGGTATCAACATGAATATTGATGGTATGATCATAACCCGGACAATTAGCATAGGAAGCATGCACAGTATATACGTAATTGCCCTGCATAGGCGGAGTGATAACCGGCGCAGCACTTGTTGAGGTAAATACGCCCGAGGTTGGCGTCCATGTATAGGCAAATTCGCTACTTCCTGTATTGGTCACGTTCACCGACTGTCCCATACAAATAATAGAATTTAAAGGCCCTACGGTAAAGTCGCCCAGAGTATGTACTGTAACCGACTGGGTAAGTCGGCACGCCGGCAATGCCGACGGATTTACCGACACGGTATAGGTAATATTACCCACAGCAGTTGGTGTAGCTGTTGGCGATGCGATAGTTGTATTGTTAAGGTAAGTAGCAGACGTCCAGCTGTAGTCATACGCCACACCAACAGGGGTAACATGCGCATTCAGTTGTACAGGCACACCCACACAAGTTTTCACGAGTGGGGAATCCACTGTGACAGTAAGCGCCTTGAACACGGTAATAGTAACATCATCAACCGCAGGCGGGCAACCGGCAGCGGCTGTAACATTGCCGGAGATAACGTAGGTCTGTGTGGATGTATCGGAGAACACCGGATTGAGCGCCGTTGAGCTACTTAAACCGGAAGCAGGTGTCCAGGTATAGCTCATGATGCTGCCAAACACGCTATCCGGCTGAACACGGATGGTGAAAGACGAACCCTGGCATACGCTGGTATCAGGAGTAAGGATATGCAGGTGAAAAGAATCGTAAATAGTAAGAATAGCCTGCTCTGTAGGATCTGGCACCAACAGTGTAGGATCACAATGATCAGGCTTCAAAACGGTAAGGATCACCGTTTTAGGTGTAGACGGCGGCAGTGGCAACGGTGTGATATTTACGGTGGCCGTAGTACCAAATGGGGGTATGATCACGCTGTCAGCTATGGTTGCGTAATCAGTGCCATTAACTGCAGTGCCGGAGATGGCATACCTGATGATCGTTTGTGTACAGCTGGCAGTAGGAATACTGAAATCTATACGACCGGGAGCGCAGCCGCGTATAGCATAAGGCAATGACCCGATACCCACTGCTGTAAGATTGGCTGTAGGCACAGAAGAAAGACTACCTGCTTCAAGGAATACACCGGAATCTAACACATGGTCTACAGCATCGGCAACCCCTAGCTTCAGGTGATAGGTCTGACACGGTGTAACGTGCGCTTTAGCGGTGAGCACGGTTGTAAAACCATCGAATGTAATTGTTGTTCCTGTCAGATTATTCACGTAATAAGCAGGAAAGGGCGATCCGGGACCGACTGCTGTACAGTTAGAAAGAACACCACCACCGGTAGGCGCGCCGCCATTAACACTATTGATACACACAGGCACATTTGTGCCAGGCACCAGCGCTATATTTGTAGCGGTAGCATATCCCGGACCGGTGATCAAGAAGCCGAATACGTCATTATAGATATCGCATGTATAGTTGGTGTATTCTTCGGAACCGAATACATAATTGAACCTGATCGTATCTCCTGAAGGAATGAAATCGAACTGTAAAACACAAGCGTCAAAAGTAGGCTCACCTGCCAAGGCTGTCAACTGAGCATCGCCAACACCCGCCGTGCCAAAAGTAGTAGATGCAAAATTAGTGCTAGCCGTACCGGTCAGAATGTTAACGCCGGTTGTATCAATATTCGTGCTCACTGCACCGGATGAAAGCACTACGCCACAATCTATGCCGAGATTACTCGCGGCAACTTGAAATTCTCCATTAGCCACATTATTGCAGGTCAATGATTCGGCGGAAGTTGTTACACCTGGTCCAACGAGTTTCTGAACCAATTGCGCGGCTGAAAAACCTCGCGTTACGGTAACCTGCGCGTTGGCTACTCCTGCCAACAGCAAGCATAGCAGTACTAACACTGCTTTAACAGAAAGATAGGACTTCGTAAATTTAAAAGTCATGAGTGTACTTTTTTTAACTGATAACATATAGACACCCCACAAACACATAAGCGTTTGCCGGGGCATAAATATTTTTATATCCAAAAATATGCGTTTTATAGCATATCTGATAATAAAAACTTAAAAATAGGGATAAGTGTTAATAAACTGATTCACTAGCCATTTTTGCATACCAAATTATCTACATATAAATTGATATAAAATAACCGCATCTTCTCCCTCCTTCTCCCCGTAATGTTTATTAATATTGTACTTAAATCAAGTTAAGGCCACCCATGGCAGCATCGAAGAGCAAAAAAGGAACGAATAGTGCGCCTGAACCACAGCCGGCGGCGGATCTGCCGCTGCATATGGACAGAAAACGACAGATAAAATTAGGCATTGGCCTGTTTTTGCTGTTGTCGGGCGTGTTCATATGCGTATCCATCATCAGTTATTACTACAGTTGGAACACCGACCAGGATAGATTTTTCACGAATACTACTCTGAGCAACTTCCTGTTCAAAGACCAGACACCGGTGGCCAACTGGGGTGGCCGTATGGGCGCCGCGGTAGCTCACCTGCTGGTTTTCAGCGGGGCAGGTATTGCATCTATCACCATAGGTATTGGCATAGCAGCTATTGGCGCCAATATGATCTATGAAAAACGTGCTTCCGGCGCACTGCGCTACGCCCGATGGGTATCTATCCTGCTGCTGCTACTGGCACCTGTGCTTACTTATTTGTTCCCCGATGCTACTTTTCCCCTGGGCGGAGCACTGGGTAAAGCTTCCATCAGCTATTTCAACGGGCTGTTTGGCGTAGCAGGTACCGGCCTGGGCTTGCTTTCTGTAGTGTTATTCTTTGTATTTGTCATTTTTGCCCTGGATATCAGCCCCATGATCAGGAAGATGCGGGAGCGGGCAGCGCAAATGGCGGCGGCACTAAAGCCAGTGCAGGAATTTAATGCACCCGCTGAAGAACCAGTAGCAGGCGCACAGGAAGAAGAAGATACAGAACCCTTAGCTGCTGTAGCAGAAACCCCATCGGCCGCAGAGGCACGCACCACGGCTACCGGCAATAAACTGAAGGGCGCAGCAGCACACGTGCCCCTGGTGATCGATAATCTGCCCGAGGATAAAGCCTGGGAAATGGATATGATCGAAAAAAAACTCGACCATATTGATGAACACCACATATTGACTACCCCGGAGGATGAGGATGACGAGTTGACGGAAGATGAAAAGCTGTTCAACGAATGGAAGAATACGGTAGAGGCTCCGCAGCCACCTGCCCACCTGGAACAAGAGATAGAAGAGGAGCCATATGGCGCTTACGAGGAGGATTATGATGATGAGGAAGCACCGGAAGAAGAACACGAAGCACCGCAGTTCTCATTTGAAGTAAAGCAGCAGGAAGAAGAAAGGCCCACCATACAGCACGGCGCACACATTTCGATAGCCAGCAACGAGCCCTACGCCCCCGAGCTGGACCTGCCCGACTACCGCTTCCCTACCCTGGACCTGCTGGAGACACGCGTAGCTGAAAGCATAGCGCTGGACAAAGGTGAACTGGAGCGCAATAAAGACCAGATCGTACAAACGCTGAGCAGTTTCGGCATAGAGATACAGCAGATAAGTGCCACCGTAGGCCCTACTGTAACCCTTTACGAAGTGGTGCCGGGCAAGGGTGTGCGCATCAGCAAGATCAAAAACCTGGAAGACGATATAGCCCTGAGCCTTGCAGCGCTTGGCATACGCATCATAGCCCCTATACCGGGCAAGGGCACCATAGGTATAGAAGTGCCCAATGCTAACAAACAGATAGTAAGCATGCAGGCGCTGCTGAGCAGCGACAAGTTTGTGAACAACAAAATGAGCCTGCCGATAGCACTGGGTAAAAAGATAGATAACGAGAACTATATAGTAGACCTTGCCACCATGCCCCACCTGCTGATGGCGGGTGCTACGGGCCAGGGTAAGTCGGTAGGTATCAATGCTATACTGGTGTCGCTGCTGTATAAAAAGCACCCAAGCCAGCTTAAATTTGTGATGGTAGACCCGAAGAAAGTGGAGCTTTCTATATACCGCACGATAGAAAAACACTTCCTGGCCAAGCTGCCTAACGAAGAAGAGCCGATCATCACCGATATTAAGAAGGTGATCTACACCCTGCGCGCCCTGTGCGACGAGATGGATGACCGCTATGGTCTGCTGAAAGAAGCCGGTGCCAGGAACATAAAAGAATACAACGAAAAATTCATAGCCCGCAGGCTGAACCCCGAGAATGGCCATAAATACTTGCCTTTCATAGTGCTTGTGATAGATGAATTTGCCGACCTGATCATGACCGCAGGTAAAGAGGTGGAACTGCCTATTGCCCGCCTGGCACAGTTGGCCCGTGCGGTGGGTATACACATCATCATAGCCACACAAAGGCCGTCGGTAAACGTAATTACGGGCACCATCAAGGCCAACTTCCCTGCCCGTATCGCCTTCAAGGTGTCGGCCAAGGTCGATTCCCGCACCATCCTCGACACCGGCGGTGCCGAGCAACTGGTAGGCCGTGGCGACATGCTGATATCGCATGGCAGCGAGCTATTGCGCCTGCAGTGTGCCTTTGTAGATACGCCGGAGGTAGAACATGTAGTGGAGTTCATTGGTGAGCAACGCGGCTATCCTAAAGCCCACCCGCTGCCGGAACCGGAAATGGACGATGACGAAGGCGGAGCCAAGAACGTAGACCTGAAGAACAGGGATAAACTGTTTGAAGAATGCGCCCGTACTGTAGTGCAGATGCAAAGCGGATCGACCAGTAACCTGCAGCGCCGTTTCAACCTCGGCTATAACCGCGCCGGCCGCATCATGGACCAGCTGGAAGCAGCCAACATTGTAGGTCCGGCCGTAGGTAGCAAGCCAAGGGAGGTATATTTCAAAAGCGAAAGCGAACTGGAACAGTTTTTGGATACGCTTAAATAGCACTGACAACTAACACAGTAAGTATCAGCATGTTGTTAAATTATCCTTCACAACGGGTAATATTCGCATGTGTTTGCTACCTTTGCGCCCTCATTTTGTAACCACTTAACAATCATACACAGGTAATGAAGAAACTACTTTCGGTTTGTGTGCTGGCATTGTCTTTTGCCATTAACGCTAACGCACAGGATGCAAAAGCAAAGGCTATACTGGACAACGTAACCAAAAAAGTAAACACCCTGAAGACCATCAAGGCCAATTTCGCTTTGAAGCTGACGGGCGGTAAGGTGAATGATTCCAAGAAAGGCACTATTGCTATAAAAGGTACCAAGTATCATGTGCAGCTTACCGGCCAGGAGATCATCTGCGACAATAAGACCGTATGGACCTACAATGCCGAAGCTAAAGAGGTAACAGTGAGCACCTTCAACCCTAAAGACCAGAGTATCTCTCCGGCCAAATTGCTGACCAATTTCTACGATAAAGAATACCGCTACAAGTATATTGGCGAGCGCACAGAAGGCGGCAAAAAATGCGATGTAATAGAGCTGACACCAATAGACGCTAATAAGCAGACCACTAAAATAGAACTGCTGATAGACAAAGGTAACTCTATGATAGCCGGTGGCAACATATGGGCTAAGAACGGCAACAAAACTACTTATATGATCAGCAATGTAGTTACCGACAAACCAATAGCTGACGACTTCTTTACCTGGAATACCAAAGCACACCCGGGCGTAGAAGTGAATGACCTCCGCTAATTTTTATTGATGACATTCAGAAGCCCGCGATAGCTGTCGCGGGCTTTTTGCTTTATTTTATTACTATTGTAAGAACAACACATCACGAATGAGATACCTTGTTATAACGCTGTTACTCTTCACCTCCGGCGTCATCTGTGCGCAAACATCAGGTATTGGCAAAGGTTCTTCCGATACATTGAAGACAGCTGATAGCTCAGGAACAACACCTACTGAATTAAGGAAACTGATCATTGAAAAAACGCAACCGGGCGGCAGGCTGGATTATTTTACACCAATAAAAGGTAAAGAGTACCAGGCAGTGGCGGTAAAGCCTAATGTGATCACTACCCAACTGGCCATAGCATTATATAAATGGGGCAAGGCATGTAACGCCATGGGAGTGAACACCGTTGAAGATGCACTCTCTATATTTGAAGAATTCAAAGGCAGGAAACCAGACCAAAGAGAAGAAACGTACATCAAAATGGGCTTCAATAAAGAGCTGGAAAAGTAGCCAGAAAACGATCTACCCAAATTTCCAATGACCATATTTCCAAAACGCCCGCGGTAGTTGTCTCGGGCTTTTGCTTTACTATGGCCATTTAAAAATACCTATGAATATGCATAATGGTGCCAAAAAAGTTAATAGCAGGTAGCAAAACTGAAACAGCCGGTCCCAGTTATACTCATCATCAAGAAATAGGCTCTTTGGCGGCTGTTTTGGATCCCGCCGCATCCTTTTGCGAAAAAATCGGCTGCCAGCCTTAAATACAAGTAATGCATACAAGGGACAAAGAAGAGATAAGCAATTAGTCGCATGTAACCATAAAAACAATAAAACACCGACAACTGCAATAATTGCTGTCGCTATCAGCAATTCCTGTTCATAGTCTTTTTTTAGTAGCAACGATGGCCATAACAGGTATAAAAACGGGACACACATGATAGCAAGAAACATAAAGACATTAATTTTTTAGGGCTGTATGAATCTGAAACTTACCCTTTTACCCCCATCAACTTATCAAAATCAGCCACCATCGTATCAAACTGGGCACCGTAAATTATACGCACCTCAGCCAGTGTTTGCCGCTTCACCAACAGCCTGAACTGCTCGGGCGTGCTATGCTCTTTCATGTATTGTATAAAGGCGCCGCCAAGCGGGTATAGCACATCATCGTCATAGTCTTGTTCATTCTCCCATACTTTTAGGGTAGCCACATTATACTTACCTACCACAAAGCGGGCGGCAGCATATTTATCGCGCGGCTCCAGGTCGAAGCATACACCTATCCCTTCACTGATGAACTTGCTATAGCCACTGTTGGCCGTTCCCCAGCTCCAGTAAGAAATGATATGCGCCAGTTCGTGCCCCACCGTCTGGTGCCGGGATACATGGCAGAAACATTGCTTGGCAAATGCAAAACCCAACCTGCGATGCAAAACCGTCTTAGCTATCTCAGGGTCGCTCCACACATGCATCAGCACACCACCGGGCAATGCAGGCTGAAATATTTGTACCAGTTGCCTGTATGCCGAATCGTGCACCTGCATGAACTTATATGTTGTGGCAGTACACCCCTCAGTATCCTGGAATTTATAGGTAAGTGCCGGACTTTGTATGGTCACCCAATTGGGCAGGTAATTTTTATCGTATTCTTTCTCCGGCATTTTATAGCCCAATGAGTCGAGTATATGCTTTGCAGATTTTACATTATTGACCGTAACATCAACAGCTATGGCACGTTTCAACTCTGCAATGCCCTCTTCCCTTTTGCCGGTATACACATAAGCCAACCCCAGATTATAATGCGCCCACCCCGATATAAACGTGCTGTCATTGTCCAGTTGTATTGCCTTTAGGGCAAATGCTATCGAAGAATCATACTTCGCCACGCGCACATAGGTCGATGCGATGATCCCGTTAGCATAAGCATTGCCGGGGTCCTTATCCAGTACTCCCCGGGCCTTTGCCAATACCTGCTCGTATTTTTTTTGCGCAAACAGCAGATCGATCTCCTGTATTGCTTGTCCGTAAGCGAACGGAAGCATACAGCAAAGGGTAAAAATAGTAAGTAACAGTCTTTTCATAACGATGATCAGTTGCAACAAATATATAAAAACTAACCGCTATTTATCTTAAAAAATAAAGGCCCTTGCGGGCCTTTATAGAAAAGTATCTTATTAAAACGGCGCATCATCATCGCCCGGCTTAGGTCCGCGTTTCAGCGGGTTACCGCCCATGCCGGTAAGGTCGTCATCATCCCAGTTCACATCATTGGCCTTAGATTGCATGGTCTGGAAGCCTCCCGGAATGAACATCTTAGACTCGCCAAAGTCGCTGGTATCGCGGCGGATACCGGCAGCAGGATTATCCTTCGGCGCAGCAGGGCCAAACTGGTTAAAATTGTCTTCAATATCCACGAAGCGCTGGTATTCTTTTATAAAGCGCACCCGCACATTACCCAGGCTACCATTACGATGCTTGGCTATATGTATATGTGTTTCCCCTTCTATGGTCTCGCCCATCGCATCGTTATTGATGCCATAGTATTCAGGGCGGTACAGGAACATGACCATGTCGGCATCCTGTTCTATCGCACCCGATTCACGAAGGTCACTCAGCTGCGGTATCTTACTTTCTTTACGCGTCTCCACCGCACGGCTTAGCTGAGACAGCGCTATCACCGGTATATCCAGCTCTTTGGCCAGCGCCTTAAGGTCGCGCGATATCTTACTGATCTCCTGCTCACGGTTACCATTGTTATCAGAACCATGCATCAGCTGCAGGTAGTCGATGATGATCATCTGTATATCATGCTTCTGCTTCAGTCGGCGGCACTTGGCACGTAGCTCAAAGATGTTCAGCGCGGCCTGGTCATCTATAAATATCTTGGCCTGGGCCAGTTTCGACATACGCTGAGACATCTGAATGAACTCATGCTCTGCCATCTTACCACGCGTAATGGCCTCCAGGCGCACGTCCGTCACCGCGCTCAGCAACCTCTTTACTATCTGCCCTGCACCCATTTCCAACGAGAAGAAAGCCACAGGAAATTCCTTCCCCGGATTCATCGCCGCATTTAGCGCCAGGTTCAGACAAAACGCTGTTTTACCCACCGATGGACGTGCCGCAAGAATGATAAGATCGGTCTTCTGCCAGCCCGAGGTGATAGCGTCCAGTTCGCGGAAGTGCGATGGCACACCGGTCAGGTCGTCCGTCTTTTTACGCGCCTCATCTATCTCGTTCATGGTCTGCACCAATACGTCCTGCAAGCTCTTGAAGTTCTTACGCAGGTGCTTATCGGTGATCTCATACAGACCGCTTTCTGCCTTATCCAACAGGTCGAACACGTCACTGCTGTCCTCGTAAGCCTCGCTGATGATAGACCCGGAGATGCGGATCAGTTCACGCTGTACGAACTTTTCCATCACTATACGGGCATGTGCTTCTACGTGGGCAGAAGACATCACCGCCATGGTCAGCTTAGTGAGGAAGTAAGCACCGCCTACTATTTCCAGTTCATTGGTCTTGCGCAGCTCATCGCTTATGGTCAACAGGTCTACCGGGGTACCCTTGTCAAACAGGCGACGCATCGCGGCGTATATCTTCTGGTGTGCATCCACATAAAAACACTCGGCGCTCTGTATCACCTCCAGCACCTGTGCAAAGGTGTCCTTCTCCAGCATACAGGCACCCAGCACGGCTTCTTCAAGCTCCACAGCCTGCGGCGGCACCTTACCATAGACCATACTGGTCATGTCCGGCTTGCGGCTCCTTGCTCCTCCGAAATCCTTTTTTACGTTGACTGACATTGTTTATAAATAAATTATACTGTACAAATTGTCTTATTTTATCCCGAAAACAAGCCCACATTGCTTTTCCGCTATAAAAGCAATATTACCTGGGTGTTAAGCAAATTTTTACGGGGGAGGACGAAAGTAAAAGCGATTTCGGTAACCGCAAAAAAAAGGAGGTTATATAATTTTCTTCCACTCGTCCACACATATTCCACATTGTTATGCCTACCTTTTAGGTGTATTTCCCTATTCACTAACAAAGTTACAACAGTTATACACGCCAATCCACATAGTATGCAGATTTACATGTGCGTAACTAAGTTTGTTAAAGCATTTTTTTAAGTTCATGGGTTTTGGTATGAGGTAAGTTATCTTTGCGCAAATATTCTGTTTTAAATGACCATTTCTTACCAATGGCTGATGGATCATCTGCCTCATCATATACCGGTAGACGAATTAAGCCATATCCTTACATCTATAGGCCTTGAGGTAGAGGCAATTGAGCGCACAGAAGCCATAAAGGGCGGCCTTGCCGGCCTGGTAATAGGCGAAGTGCTTACCTGCCAGAAACACCCTAATGCCGACAAACTGAACCTGACCACTGTAAATGTGGGCGGCGATACCCCGCTGAAGATAGTTTGCGGCGCACCCAATGTAGCAGCAGGTCAAAAAGTAGTGGTGGCCACAGTAGGTACTACCGTGCATCCTACGCACGGCGAGGCATTCCTGATAAAGAAGGCCAAGATACGCGGCGAAGAAAGTGAAGGCATGATATGCGCCGAAGACGAAATAGGACTGGGCGAAAGTCATGCCGGCATCATGATACTGCCGCAGGACGCGCAGGTAGGCATGGCTGCAAAAACATTCTTCAACATACCCGAAACAGATTATACCATACACATAGGCCTTACGCCCAACCGCAGCGATGCCAACAGCCACATAGGCGTGGCCCGCGATGTATGCGCTTATCTTACCCACCATACCGGCAAAAAGCACAATATTAAACTGCCGGAAATAAAGCCGCATACCGTAACCGCGGCATCGCCTATAGAAGTACAGGTACAGGCCATAGATGCTTGTCCGCGCTACGCCGAGCTGTACATCAGCAATATAAAAGTGGGCGAATCGCCCGACTGGCTGAAGAAACGCCTGGAAGCCATTGGCGTACGCAGCATCAATAACATAGTAGATGTGACCAACTATGTACTGCACGAATACGGCCAGCCGCTGCACGCCTTCGACGCAGATAAGATCGCTGACAACACAATCTACGTAGGCCATGTAGATGCAGGCACGCCTTTCATGGCACTGGATGAAAAGGAAAGAAAATTAAACAGTACAGACATCGTTATATCTGACGGTAACGGACCTATAGCGCTCGGCGGCGTATTCGGCGGCCTGCACAGCGGCATCAGCAATGGCACTACTAATGTGTTCCTGGAAAGTGCCTACTTCAATTCCAGGCATATCCGCATTACCAGCACACACTTCGGACTGCGTACCGACGCAGCCATGCACTTTGAGAAGGGCGTGGACATCAACAATGTGATACCCGCCCTGCAGCGCGCAGCACAGCTGATAGCAGAAATATCTGGCGGCACCATAGCATCAGAAATCGTAGATGTATACCCTATCAACCTGGTACCGGCAGAGGTAAGCATCACTTACAGCTATATACACACATTAAGCGGCAAGGGCTATACCATAGCTGCTATAAAAGAGATACTCACTTCGCTTGGGTTTACCATTAAAAGCGAGGACGAGCAGGGACTAACACTGGGCGTACCTACCAATAAGCCCGATGTGACCCAGCCGGCCGATATAGTAGAAGAGATACTGCGCATAGATGGCCTGGACAATGTACAACTGCACGGCAGACTGAACATTGCCCTCACCCGCCCTATGCCCAACGACCGCAGCAAGAAGGAGCAGATAGCCAACCTGCTGTGCGGTATGGGCATGCAGGAGATAGTGACCAACTCTATAGTGAACAGCAAGTACTACCCTACCGAGGAAAACCTGGTGCGCATGATCAACAGCCTGAGCGTAGAGCTGGATGTGATGCGCCCATCGATGCTGGAAAGCGGGCTGGAAGTAATAGAATACAACGCTAACCGTAAGAACCAGGACCTGGCACTATTCGAATTTGGCAATGTATACCGCACTGCTGCCGATAAGTATATACAGCAACAGTGCCTGGCCATATGGCTTACGGGCAATACTGCCGCAGCACAATGGAACCAGCAGGCACGCAAGGCCGACCTGTATTACCTAAAGGGCGTCATTGGCAACCTGCTTGCTTACAGCGGCATCAGCAACACAGCAGTGTCTTATAGCGATAGCGCTGAAACTACCTGGAAGTGGAAGAACAATATACTGTGCACCATAAGCCGCGTAGATGCCGCAAAGCTGAAGATGATGGACGTGAAGCAGGAAGTGTTCTTTGCAGATATACACTGGGATAACTGGACCGCCGCTATGGCTGCGGCAAAGACCCGCTACACAGAAGTGCCTAAGTTCCCTGCCGTATCGCGAGACCTGGCCATAGTGCTGGACAAAGACACTACGTACAAGCAAGTGCAGGATGCCACCGAGCAACTGAAACTGTCTGAATTAAAATCCTTCGGACTGTTTGATGTGTTTGAAAGCGAGAAGCTGGGCGCAGGCAAAAAATCGTTTGCATTATCTTATACCTTCCAGTTGCACGATCGCACCCTTACCGATGCCGAGACCGAACAACTGATGAAGCAACTGATAGATACTTATACCAATAAGCTAAATGCCCAAATAAGACTATAATGGATGCAATGCACCTGGTAAACAGCAGGCTGGATGCCTTGCTGAAAAAATATACGGCACTGCAGGCGGAGAACAACCGCCTGCGTGCCACTATAGATGGCCAGAACAAGGCCATCCAGCGCCTGAACAAAAAGGTACAGTCGCTGGATAATGGCATGGTGAGCGTGCACCTGGGCAATACCAACATCAACGAAGAAGACAAAGAACACATGCGCCGCCAGTTGGATGTGGTCATCAATGAAATAGACCAAATACTGCACACCCTCAATGACTAACAGGCCCACACCAGCAAGCAATTTAACGCTCATGTACTACCTGCTGTTGCTGGCAGTGACAGCATGGCTGTTACCCGCCTGCACACAGGAGCGCCAACCCTGCCTTACGCCCAAAATAGCCAGCCTGAACCTGCACTTTGTACACTTTGCCATAGACACTGCCATAGCCAATAACACCACGCAGGATACTGCCCTGCCCTCCGCTGTGTTTGGCGCCTTAACAGGCGGCAGCACCGTAAAGGAATTGATATACCGTACGCCAACGGCATACACTACCCTTTCCTTATCCTCCACAACAGATTCCTGCCAGTGGATATTCAAGGCTGACTCCGCACTTACTGATTACGATACGCTTAACTTTTATTATCGCCGCCAGCTTAAGTTTTTATCCAATGCCTGCGGTTATACCAATTTCTATACGCTCGATTCTGTGCACGTCACAAAAAACAAAGGCATAGATTCCATCATCCTTACCAATAACAGTGTAACCAACGATGTCAATACGCGGCAGCTTAAAATATACATGCATCCTGATTTTTAGCCTGTGCCTTTCGGGCATAGCGGCTAAAGCACAGGTAGCAGACACCACTGCTGCCGACACCACCGCTGTGCAGAAGCACAAAGAACTTGCAGGCCACCAGCTGGCTATCGGGTTCGATATGTCGCGCCCCGTCATTAACTACTTTGCCACTAACAAGCAAGGCTACGAGTTTGCAGCCGACTACTACCTGAAAAATGAGATATACCTGGCAGCAGAAGGCGGCTGGGGATCTTCCGACGTTAACTACACCGACCTTAAATACAGCACCACCAATACCTTCTATCGCTTTGGGGTGAACAGGATATTGCTGCCGCGCGAGAACCCTAAAGACTGGAGCGGCGTAATGCTGGGTGGCCGCCTGGCCATGGCATCAATAGATCGCAGTGCTGCTACATATACCATAACAGACTCGCTCTGGGGCAACAGTACCGGCAACGTGGCCGGCAAAAGCTTTAACGGCTATTGGATGGAAGTACTGGGCGGCGTCCGGCTGGAGCTGTACAAGGGTATCATTGCCGGCTGGACCATCCGCGGCAAGTTCATGCTCAATGCCCGCTCCTTCAACGACCTAGCCCCACTTTATATAGCAGGCTATGGCCGCGGAGATAAGAACGCAGCATTCGACTTTAATTTCTATCTCCACTATGCCATCAGGTGGAAGAGAAAATAACTAACGATCCCCTCCTATGAAGCATACGCCCTGGCTGCTGATATATCTCAGGTTTGCATTAACCATTCCTGCTATTGCCCTCGGCTACCTGCTCATAACTGGCTGGGTATACGTCTTGCTATTAGCCATCGCCGCCACCACCGATTATTATGATGGCGTGCTTGCCCGCAAGCTAAACGTAGAGACGGCAGCCATCCGCCAGTGGGATAGCATTGCCGACACCGTATTCTTTCTCGGCGTACTGGCAGGTATGTGGTTTGCCTACCCAAGCATTTATACTACCTACAAGGCCGGCATCGCAAGCATCATAGGACTGGAGGTCATCCGCTATATTTTCGATTATATCAAGTTCCGCCGCGGCGCCAGCTACCACGCCTACAGCGCCAAGATATTTGGCGTTACATTGCTGGCTGCTACCATCGCTATCATGGGGTTTGGCTATGCGCACATACTTTTCCCATTAGCTATATTCATGGGCATAGTGTCTGAAGTGGAAGGGCTGCTAATGTCCGTAATACTGCGCGAATGGACCTATAATGTAAAGCACCTGGGCATAGCCTGGCAATTACGTAAAAACAGTAACAAATAGCAATTATCAGCCTTCTGCTGATTACTTTTATATCAAACCATTACCCATTATGGCAAAGGCAATAAAAAATAAACCTACAGATAAGGAACAGGTAGATGCGCATATCAGCCAACTAGACGAAGCACTGCAGGCTCCCGTACAGGCCTTACGCACCATCATCTTATCTGCAGACGCCCGTATTGCCGAACACATCAAATGGAATAATCCAGCTTTTTATTACACAGGCGAAATGCCGCCGTTCGATCCCAAAGAATATAAGGCCGACATAGCCGTGTTCAACCTCTTCAAAGGCCGCATCATGCTGGTGCTGCCATCAGGGGCAAGAGTACCAGACCCACACAAGATACTGGAAGGAAAATATACCGATGGACGGCGCACAATTACCTTCAAAAATATAGAAGATATCCAGGCAAGATCAGCAGCGCTAAAAGAGATCATTACCAACTGGATAACCACTATAGACAACTAACTCCGCCCTTACCCCTACGCGCTATCTCCTAAATTATTTTAACAGCGGAATTACCGGTTTCTGGCACAGCGTTTGAAACAGGAGTGTTCAAAATTGATAACCAACACTTCTTTTAAAACACACAAAAAATGAAACGGATCATTATCACCGCAGCAGCAGTATTTTGCACACTTATCTCTTTTGCACAAGATGCCATTTACATGAACAATGGCAAAACTATCGAAGGCACCGTCAACAAGATCGGCGAGCACACCATCACGTTCAAATACCAGAACGAAGATGTGGAACAAGTAATAGGCAAGTACGCTGTACATCACGTCATCTTTGGCAAAAGCGGCCGCCAGCAAGACATCACACCCAAACTCCACGTGTACTCCGAAGCCGACTGGGAGAATGTAATGGTAGTGGAAAACCCTGACGATATTGCCGGGCTGGTGCGGGTAGACGAGATACGTGGCAAAACAGCCTTCATCAATCTGCATACCGGCGCCGGCAGCGATAATACCGCACTACGTAAATTGAAGAAAGAAGCAGCGGCCCGCGGTTGTGCCTTCATCCTCATCACCAGCGACAAAGAAATAGACCGCAAAGGCTACCAGGGCGGCTCTTTCGGCCAGACACAATCTATCAAAAGAGCGGTGGCATATAGTTACTAATTCATCAAAGACATCTTTCATTACTAAGGCCGGGCGATACCCGGCCTTAGTAGTAAACACAGTTCATTGCGTGCACAGCGAAGCAACCTCGCAAGCAGGATGTGGTAGCCAACTATTTTATCCAGAAAGTCATCTCAGGCGTATCATTTTTCAACCTATCAACGCACTTCAAAAAAATAGTGTCAGTATCATGGGCTAGGCAATAAAAATTGAGCTTACCTCGACGATCGTAAACGTCATTAAACTCAAGGCTGAAATCACCATTTTTATCGGTAATTGCCCTGGCGATAGTCTGGTTTATCGTCGGCTGCACAAATACGGTAAGACCAGCCGTGCTTTGATGACTTCTAGAACGCAAGTGTCCCGTTAAAACTACTTCTATTGTCGGCTTCCAAAAACTACCGAAAGCTACCACCCCATATAAAACAAACAGACAGAGTAGTAAAACGATAATATTCTTTTCATAGTCAGTAACATTTATAACTCCGCCATCGAGCCATTATCCCACATGCTTCCTCACCTTAATGATCACCATCTTCGACATTGGCGTATTGCTCCTGTCGGCAGTGGTATCAATAGGCACCAGCACATTGGTCTCCGGGAAGTAGGTAGCAGTACATTGCTCAGGCGTGCTGAAGGCAATGATGATGAACTTACGCGCCACGCGCTCTACCCCGCCGTGGTGGTTATACAGATCCACCACATCACCATCTTTAAAGCCTAAACGAGTGATGTCCCTCTCGTTCATAAAGATCACACGGCGCTCATTGTAAACACCTCTGTAACGGTCGTTAAGACCATAAATGGTGGTATTGAACTGATCGTGGCTACGCAGCGTCTGCATCATCAATTCATCATCGGCCAGCTTCTGGAACGTCACATCCGATGTGGTGAAATTTGCTTTCTCATTTGCGGTGGTAAACTTACCCTCGCGTGGGCCATTAGGCAGGTAAAAACCACCCAGCACACGTGCACGCTTATTGTAATCCTGGAAGCCGGGTATGGTCAGTTCTATATCATTGCGTATATAGTCGTAATGCTCCATATACAGGTCCCAGTTTATCTTGCTGCGGCCGCCCAGCGTGGCCTTGGCCAGCTTAGCTACTATCATGGGCTCGCCAAGCAACTTGTCGCTTATGGGCTTCAGGCTACCTTTCGACATCTGCACCACACCCATAGAGTTCTCGCAGGTGATGAACTGGGCCTCGCCGTTCACCACATCCAGGTCGGTATGGCCGCAACACGGCAGTATGATGGCTTCCTTGCCATGCACCAGGTGGCTGCGATTCAGCTTGGTGCTCACGTGTACCGTCAGGTCTGTACGGCGTAGTGCCTCGGCAGTAAAGGTTGTATCGGGCGTTGCCGACAGGAAGTTACCGCCCATAGCAAAGAACACCTTTGCCTTGCCCTCATGCATAGCATGTATACACTCCACCACATCATACCCATGATGCTGCGGCGGGCGGAAACCATACACCCTTTCTATGCTGTCCAGGAATTTTTGTGGGGCCTTTTCGTTGATGCCCATTGTGCGGTCGCCCTGCACATTGCTATGGCCACGCACCGGACAGGTACCTGCACCCGGCTTGCCTATGCTACCCTTTACCAGCAGCAGGTTCACCACTTCTTGTATGGTAGCTACCGCATTTTTGTGCTGCGTGAGCCCCATAGCCCAGCAGGCTATTATCTTGCTTTTCTTTTTAAATACCTCAGCGGTTTGCTTTATCTGCTCTATAGAGATACCGGCAGCCTCTGCCAGTTGTGGCACATTATATTTGCGCAGGTTCTGTATATAGCTGTCATACCCTGCGGTATTGTTCTTAATAAAGTCCAGGTCAAACACACTGCCCGGCTGCTTATCCTCTTCTTCCAGCAGCAGTAAGGCTATGGCTTTCAGCAAGGCCATATCACCATTCAGTTTCACCTGCAGGAATATATCTGTCAGCCTGGCTTTTATACCCAGCGCGCCTTTTACGGTCTGCGGGTTCTTAAAGCCCAGCAGTCCGGTCTCCGGCAGCGGATTAACAGCAATGATCGTACAGCCATTCTCTTTGGCCTCCTGCAATGCCGAAAGCATGCGCGGGTGGTTCGTACCGGGGTTCTGCCCCAGTATAATGATCACCTCTGCCTTGCCAAAATCATCCAGCTTCACAGAACCCTTGCCGAGCCCAAGTGTTTCTATCAGCGCTACGCCGCTCGACTCATGACACATGTTCGAACAATCGGGCAGGTTGTTGGTACCATATTCGCGGGCAAACAATTGGTAGAGGAACGCCGCCTCGTTACCCGTACGACCCGATGTATAAAAAACAGCCTCGTCCGGCGATGCCAGAGAGTTCAGCTTCGCGCCTATTTTGGCAAAGGCATCATCCCAGCTTATCGGCTGGTAATGCGTAGCGCCTTCCGGCAAATACATTGGCTCTGCCACGCGGCCCTTCTTGCCTATCTCGTAGTCGTTCAGCTGCGCAAGGTCGTAAACAGAATTATTCTTAAAGAAGCTGGCATCCAGCTTCTTGGTGGTAGCTTCCTCAGCTATGGCTTTGGCGCCATTCTCGCAATACTCCGCTATTTTAGAGCGCGTGCCGTCCGGGTCGGGCCAGGCACAGCCCGGGCAGTCAAAACCATCCTTTTGGTTCAGTGCAAACAGCGCCTTCATGCCCCTCGCCACATCCATCTCACCAAACACATGCTGTGCAGACGAGATAACTGCCGGTATACCGGCAGCAGACGTTTGGCGCTTCGCCAACCTTAACTTCAAAAACTTTTCCGGGTTCTCCGGGTTAGGAATATGCTGCTGAGCGTTACTTTTCACTATTGTTCGTATTAAAAACCAATTGCTAATTTACGTTATTTTGATGAGGGCACACTGCTATGGCACCACCACTTCATTAAGGTCCTTCATAGTAAATGCCCGCTGAGATATCTTCATCAGCGGCTTAAAGTTCCGTTTCTTCAGTCCGTAATACAGGAAATTATCGGGCATCCCGAAATAGTACGATTTCACCTGCCCGCGGTTCTCGATCCTGAAGTTCTCCTTGGTCAGTATGGCCACACTCTTGCCCAGCACCTCTCTGCCCATCAGGAAATTGGCCGTCTGCAGGTCTACAAATGTCCCTGTAGTAGTCTGCAGTGCCTGCTTGCAGATAACAGCTCCCGTGTCCAACTTCTCATCTATAAAATGACAGGTAACACCTATCATATCATTCAATCCGTAAAACAAGCACCAAAAGGTAGACTCTATCCCTCTTATCTCCGGCGCTATACCATGGTGTACATTAATGGTCGCTATCCTTGCTTTGGTAAATATGTTCTCCTTTACAATACCCGCACCTGCCTGTATTATTATGTCGGGCTGTATGTTCATCATAGCTTGTTCACTGGCCGCATCATTTACCTTCATTACATCTTCGCACCGGAAATCTTTAAAATTCACTGGCGTGGTATGCGTTCGCAGGTTGTCCTTTATGGCCTGCTGATCGCGTTCGTAATCAAACCTGCCATCATCAAACCGCTTGTTTACATACCAGTTCTTCACCTTCTCTTTAAAAGTCGGAGGGGTCCACCTGGCCGATACGATGCGTACGAACGAATAGTTATGCTCCGGGAACCTGTTCATCAGGTAACTGATGTTCAAAAGATTGGCGGCAGACGGATTTGTTTTGGTATAAAAACAAATGTTCATGAACTAGTTGATGATTTGATGAAATATTTGAGCTGTATTGCCCATGAATGGATATAACCCCAGCCTGTCATAAACATATGCTACGTCCTTAGATGCTTCATGCCAGTGATTGACCAGGAACTGCACTTTAAAACCCAGGTCAAAAAGTGTAGTGTTCAATTGCGGCGTGTAAGAGCCATTGGGGAACGCGACAGTATCTATTTCTTTCCCGGTAATGCCTTGCAGGTATGCGCGCGATTGCAGTACTTCCGCCACTGCATCTTCCGGCTCCAGCGAGCCGAGGTCGTTATGGTAGAATCCATGCGACCCTATTGTTATGTTTTTACGCTCAGCCGTTTGTGCTATATCTTCCGCGTTCATCAGCTTCCAGTAGTCATCCAGTTCCGGATGTTTGCTGATATCAAACACCCTCAGCACTTCGTCCACCAGCTGCGCCTTTTCATCATAGCCCTGCGCCTTACTCCGCTGTATGAACAGCTTTAGCTTCTCGCCACCCTGCTCAGCCACAAAATTACCCTTGCGCAGTATAAAGTCTACGCCCGAAACGGTTATCCTGCTGTGCTCCGCAGCATGCTTTGAAACGATATCTACAGCATCTGCCCACAACACTTTATGCTGCATCGTATCTACCCCCGTTATAAAAAAGTAAGCATGGGCATTATACTTTTCCAGTATGGGTAATGCATACTTATAGTTGTTCAGGTAACCGTCGTCAAAGGTGATCACCACATTCAGCTTGTCTTTAGCGCGGTTGCCGCTAACCAGGTCCTCGTGCGTCAATATGTTGCAATGCTTTTTCATCAGCATCACCTGCTCCTCAAAATTCGCTTTGCTGAAGAAACGTGGATTGTACCTGGTGCTTTGTACCATATCTATACCATGATACATCACAACCACAAAGTCCTTGTTGGTCGATTTGGAGTAATACCCCTTCTTTACCTTATAATCGGTATATAGTTTATTTAAAGTTGTAAGCTTCCGTGTTAATGACATGCCCTATTATTTAGTCCCCCCAAATAGATTGTCCTATAAATTTATCCGTCGACACAGCAACCCAAGCCCCCTGTTTCCAGGCTTTCACTTTTGCCTTATTTGGCCATAAACTCCAGCGGCAGGTTCAATGGCTTACCATCACGCGTCACCTTCACACTGGTCTTATCGCCGGGGCTGAATTTACCGAGCGCCTCCATATAGCTCTGCATGCCCTGTATTTTTATATCACCTATCTGGGTAATGATGTCTCCTGCCTTTACACCTGCTTTGCTGGCAGGCTTACCGTCTGTCACACCATCCACGCGCACACCGCCATCCTGGTAAGTGTAGTCGGGCATTATACCCAGCGTCACCTTGAACTTTGACTTACCCATGGTCATGGTCTTCGTTACAATGTAGCCTGGCTTGGTGTTCTCTTTATCCAGTTTGGTCATTACCGCCTCTGCATAATCTATTACAGCGGCTTCGCCGTTGTAGTTGATCAGCTCTGCCCTGTCGCTGGGCTTGTGGTAGTCCTTATGCGTACCGGTGAACAGGAACAACACAGGTATGCCAGCATTATAAAAACTGGTATGGTCGCTCGGCCCTACACCCGCACTATCTATTACTACTTTAAAATCCTTACCCGCCATATCCACCACTGCGCCCCACTCCGGCGATGTACCTACTCCACCTATGGTCAGCGCATGCGTACTGTCATTCAGCCTGCCCACCATATCCATGTTCAGCATATACGCCACCTGCGCACTATCCACCTTTTCATCGCGCACAAACGCTTTAGAACCATACAGGCCCAGTTCCTCACCAGAGAAATGCAGGAACAGGTAATTATAATTATGCAGCTTGCTGCCTTGCACCCATTTAGCCACGCTCATCAGTGCAGCGGTGCCACTGGCATTATCGTCAGCACCATGGTGTATCTGGTGCTCCTTGGCTGCATTGGCATACAGGCTGTTGCCATCCTCACCAAAGCCCAGGTGGTCGTAATGGGCACCAATCACTACAGTGTATTTAGCACCATTATCTATATAGGCAGCTATGTTAGTGCCCACTCGGTCGGTCTTCTTGATATCTATTTTCAGCTCGGTGCTCAACGCGCCCTTGCTGCCGCCATCTTCTACCGGCTGTATATATTTCCGGTAGCCGGCATACGTAACACATACTGCAGGTATGTTTAGTGTCTCCAGGTCCGACTGGCTATTGAATGCAGGCTCATACTTGCTGCCGAACCTATCATAGAATACCACGCCTTTGGCACCGCTTTTCTGCGCATTGCGGGCATAATCATACATATGCTTGTCGCAGTCAAAATGCGGATCATTCGCCTGGTCCTTGTCTGTATACAGCGATACCAGCCATACATTGCCCTGCTCGGTGATCTCAGGCATTATCTCGCTCACTGTGGTATTGCCGTTGCCACTGTAAGGCAACGGAAAGGCCTCTTCCTTTATTTTCGCCGCACGGCTGCCAAACCTTATCTGTGTGGTAGCGCCGATCTCTCGTCCGTAAGTAAAATGGAAGGGGTGTTTATAGTTTCCCTTATACGCCGGTATCCCCAGGTCGGTATAACGCTTTACAATATAGTCTGCCGCCTTTACCTCTCCGTCAGTGCCGGTACGCCTGCCTGCCAGCTCGTCCGACGCCAGGTAGCCTATATCAGCCTTTAGCTGCTTGATGAGTTTCTTATTCTTTTTACCTGCTACAGCAGGTACAGAAAGGCCAATGGCAGCAATAAAAAGGTAAGCAGAGAGGTTAAGACGCATGAGTCGGAATTTGACATAACAAACGTACAAATTAATGCGCAATTGCTAAAGAGATGCTACATATACACACATTACAACTAATCAACTAATCAACTGATCAGCTAATCTGCTAATCTGCTAATCTGCTAATCAGCTAATCTGCTAATCAGCACATCAGCTAATTAAAACGCATACCTTTGCGCAATGGCAAAATTTTTCCTCAGAAAAAAAATAGGCGATAGGGTTATTAATGGTCACCCCTGGATATTTGCAAACGAACTGGGCGACAGCGATGGTGATTGTGAACCGGGCGATATAGTTGAAGTTTATTCATATAATGGTTCTTTCGTAGGCAAAGGGTATGTAAACCCTGCCTCACAGATACGCATCCGCCTCCTTACCAGGCAAAAAAATGAGGCTATAGACGATGCTTTCTTCTACAACCGCATAAAAGCGGCCTGGGAATACCGCAAAAGCATTGGTTACGTAGAGAACTGCCGCCTTATTTTTGCCGAGGCAGATGGCCTGCCAGCCCTCATAATAGATAAATTCAACGATTACATCGTCATCCAGACATTGGCCCTTGGCATAGAACGCTGGAAAGGTGCCATCGTAGCCGCGCTGCAAAAGATCTTCTCACCAAAGGGTATCTACGAGCGCAACGACGTGCCGGTGCGCGAAGTGGAGGGTATGCCCCAGGTAAAAGGTTTCCTGTCCGATCCGTTCGATACCAATATTATATTGAACGAGAACGGGCTGAAATTCCATGTAGATATAGAAAATGGCCAGAAAACGGGTTATTTCCTCGACCAGCAGGACAACCGCCGCGCCATACAGCATATAGTTAAGGGTGCCGATGTATTGGAAGCCTTCTGTTATACAGGTACGTTCTCTATGCACGCAGCACACTACGGTGCCAAAAGCGTAATAGGGCTCGATATATCCGAGAACGCGGTGAACACCGCCCGCCGCAATGCTGTGCTGAATGGTTTTGAAGATCGCTGCAAGTTCGAAGCCGTCAATGCATTCGACGTACTGAAGGCGTGGACCAAAGAGGGTAGAAAATACGATGTGGTGATGCTCGACCCTCCGGCTTTCACCAAAAGCCGCGAGAATATAGACAAGGCAGTAACCGGTTATAAAGAGATCAACCTGCGTGGTATGAAACTGGTAAAACCTGGCGGCTTCCTTGTAACAGCATCATGTACCAACCTTGTCGATCCGGAATTGTTCCTCAAAACCATAGCCATGGCGGCCAAAGATGCCCATCGCACCCTGCGCCAGGTATGCTGGCAAACACAAAGTGCAGACCACCCTATTCTCTGGAACATCCCGACAACACAGTATCTCAAATTCCTTATAGTGCAGGTATTATAATATTGTTCAGGTGGATACAAAATGGGTAACATGGCGTATAGATCGGCAATTATAACACAGCAACATAGGTCTGAAAGACCGAAAGACAATAGCCCGGGGCGATAGTCCCGGGTATTTAGAAAAAAGGAGTCAAGCTCTGTAAGAGCGAAAGACATCCTGATAAAGCAGGAATAATATCCCCTCTAAAACGTTAGATATTCTATAATATATAAAGTAATTTTGGTCTCCAATTCTACACACAACCAATGAACAAACAACTTGTGGGCGCTGTAGCCCTTGCTTTGGCAGCCGCATCGTGCCAGCCACTGCCGGAAAAAACCACCAAGGAAGATGCACTCGCATCGCACCTGGATACTACTGTTAACCCGGCCAACGACTTCTTCGATTACGCCAATGGCGGTTGGATAAAGAAAAATCCGATACCGGGCGATGAGTCTAACTGGGGCGTTGGCGAGCTGGTACAGAAAGAACTGTACGAAAAACTCCGCCACATCAACGAAGAGGCTGACAAACGCGCCGACAAATCCGGCAGCGGACAACAGATAGGCGATTTCTGGCACAGTGCCATGGACTCTGCCGCTATCGAACAGAATGGCATCAGCCCGCTGAAGCCGGAACTGGATAAGATAGCTGCCATGCAGACAAAGGCCGATGTAATGACACAGGCAGCGCACATGCACGAGTATGGCGCAGGTGTGTTCTTTAGCGAAGGTGTAGGACAGGATGCCAAGAACAGCGACGTGATGGCTTACGACATGGGCCAGGGCGGCCTGGGTCTTCCGAACCGCGACTATTACTTCAATACCGATCCGCGCACTACCAGCATTCGCAATGCCTATCCTGCTTACGTAGCCACAGTGCTCACCAACATGGGCATCGACTCTGTAACAGCAAAAGCAAAAGCTGCTAAGATCATCGAGTTCGAAACAGGCCTGGCTAAAGCTTCACGCAAGCTCGAAGACCTCCGCGATCCTTATAAAAATTACAACAAGTTCGCTATCAGCGACCTCAAAAAGATCTCACCTGCTACAGATTGGGCCAATGTGCTGAAGATCATTGGCGTTAAAAATATCGATAGCGTTATCGTTGGCCAGCCGGAGTTCTTCACCGCACTTGATAAGCTGATCGCTAAAACAGACATGCAGACACTAAAAGACTACATGTCTTTCCACCTGGTACGCGAATACTCGTCTTACCTCAGCAAGCCTTTCTTCGATGCCTCTTTCAACTTCTACGGTAAGAAGATACGTGGTGCCCAGGAGCCTCGCGCTCGCTGGCGCAGGGCGCTTGATGCAGAGCAGGGTGTTATCGGCGAATCGCTCGGCCAGCTATTCGTTAAAGAATACTTCAGCGACAAGGCTAAAGCCCGCTACGAGAACATGGTGGAAAATGTGCGTACCGCCTACAAGCACCGCATAGAAAAGCTGGACTGGATGACAGACAGCACAAAGCAAAAAGCTATCCACAAGCTGATGGCCATCAAAAAGAAAGTAGGTTACCCCGACAAGTGGAAAGACCTGTCTACCCTGAAGATAGACCGTGGTGCATATGCAGCCAACATCATGCGCGCCAACCAGTGGTGGAACACTTATTCCCTCAACAAACTGGGCAAGCCGGTAGACCGCAACGAGTGGGACATGACACCGCAGACCTACAATGCATACTACAATCCGTCGAACAACGAGATAGTACTGCCTGCAGCTATGATGACCGTACCTGGCTTTAAAGATGAAGACCTGGACGACGCACTTGTATATGGCTACACAGCTGCCAGCACAGTGGGCCACGAGATCACGCACGGTTTCGACGATGAAGGCCGCCAGTTCGATGAGAATGGCAACCTGCACAACTGGTGGGGTCCTTCAGACTCAGCTCAGTTTGTAAAGCGTGCCGAAGTACTGGCGCAGCAATTCAACAAGATGACCCCGCTGGGCGACTCTATGCACGTAAATGGCAAAGCCACTCTCGGCGAGAACCTGGCCGACCTTGGAGGCATCCTCATTGGCCTCGATGCCTTTAAGATGACAGACGCTTACAAGAAGGGCGAAAAGATACACGGCCTTACCCCGCTGCAGCGCTTCTTCCTCGGCTATTCACTGGGCTGGATGATGTCTGAACGTCCGGAAAAGATCGCTACACAACTGCTCACCGATGTACACTCACCGGCTAAGTGCCGCGTAAACGGTCCGTTCCCCAACGTACCCGATTTCTACCAGGCATTCAACATCAAGGCAGGAGACAAAATGTACATAGCAGACACTGCCCGCGTACACCTCTGGTAATAACAACATAACTCAATAAACTAATAAACCGCCTTCAAAAGAGGCGGTTTATTAGTTTATTGCTGTCTATTTTCACGACGCAATAACTTCCCTAACCTGGTCATTGATAACGGCCATTCAGCGAACCACCACATCGTGTCACACTGGGCTCAGTTTACCCTGAGTTAGTCGAAGGGTCGAAGTGCGACACGGTCATGGGCTATGTCATTGGCAGGGAACAGCCATTCCCAAACGCTTTTGGGAAAGCAGCCCCGCAAACAAATGACGCACTGACATCATTTCACTTTAGGGCAATGTCATTAAGTTAAGAAAATACGGTCTGAAAGACCGAAAGATAATAGCCCGGGATGCAGTCCCGGGTGAGATAAAGAAGTTGGGCAAGCTCTGTAAGAGCGAAAGATACCCGACAAAAACCCTTAGCTAAATTATTTCCCGGAACATGGTTTCTTTCAGTCGCCGTAGCAATATGCGGAGGATACATCCCCCGCAGCGGCCCCATCAAAATCCAAAGAACGACGTGATCCCCCTGCGCTTACCACGCTTAGCCTCCATACGATTGGCCATCGGAAAATACTCCATATCGCACACAGTGCTCTTATAGTAATACTTTTCCTGCTCGGGCTTCACCTTGGCAAATGCCCGGCGGGCGTAAAAATTGAACTGCTGAAACTTACTGTTATACAACACCAGCGAATAATTGGAAAACCTCGGCTGCTTCACCCAGCGCTCACTATCCACTACTACATCCTCAAAAATATATTGCAGATCAGGGTGGGTAAAGTAAGCGATCACAAACGAACCACCAGCCAGCGATGGCGGCACACCCTTCACCTTACTGCCATCGGCATTCAGCAATACCTCATCCTTCTTGCCCTTGGCTATCTTGGCTATATCCGTGTCCATGATAAAGTACACAGGGTAAGAGTGAAAGTTATCTGTAAAGTCCATTATGGTGCGCTTGCGCGTCTCTTCGGCATCTTTTTCAAGCGTGGCCAGCAGCTTTTCATCACCACGCCTTTTGGCCTCATTTATGCGATTGCGCTCGGCATGCAGTGCCACCAGCACTATATATCCGCCACCTGCCGGTGGCTTTGCAGTATCGGCCTGGCCATCAGCTGCCAATGCAGGCACCGATAAAATAACAGCTAATAAAAGGCAAAGGACACGTGTTAGTAAGTTCATAGTATTCCGATTGTTTCGTGTTATTAGTTATTGCTTTTGGGCCACAAAGTTCAGGCCAAAGAAAAAATATTCCCGTCTAAAGCTGTTGCCGCCGGCCTGTATCTTGTTTTCCTTTTCCAGTAGCACCTGCGGATCAGAAAAACGGTAGTGTACCGGCAGGTAATACCGCACATACTGCACCGATCGTGCCGGTATATCAAAACCATTGGCCCGGAACAACTTCGTCCAGTTAGCCAGGCTCCTTATGTTTTCGTTACCTATCAGTATATCCTTTTGCAGCTTCTCATCCCATATGCTGATGATGCGCTTATTGCCCCGGTACTTATATAATTTGGCCCGCTGTATGATGTTGCTGCCATTCTCCTCTATCGATAGTACACGCCCGCCCTTGCCCAGGCAATTGTTGAATATTTTCAACGCATCATTGATCGGCTCCAGGTGGTGCAGCGTATCCTGTACTATTATAAGGTCGTAACTATTGGCCGGCGGCGGACTATCAAAAAGATTCTCGTAGCTGCAGGTAAACAGAGATGTGTCGCCGTACTGGCTCCAATACTCTTTGCGCTTCTGTACCATGTCGTAATAAAACTCAAGCGTAGTGCCGTGGGTCTTAATGCCGTTCATGGCCAGGAACAGGCAAGTGGTACCATAGCCGCTGCCGCAATCCCATATGCGCAGTTCGCGGTTATTGGCCACCTCGTTCTGTATATACCGCAACCGCTGCAGGAAATAGTTCCTGCGAAAATGCCACGACGACTGCTTACCCAAAAATTTATAGTAAGGCTGCATCTCCGTGTGCACTTCCAATTCTTTAAGCATCAGTTCAAAGAACTGTTCCGGTTGCATCATATTTATTTATTCAGATAACTTTTCTATCCCGCACTAACCATCCGTACGGGCGCCTGCAAAGGTATAGCCTACGCCAGTATATGCCAAATATACCGCTTAATACTATATGGCTGCCTCAGGTTTCACAGCCGTCGTAGCACCACACGAAGTAGACAACCGACCACTACAACAACCTAACACACCACCTTGCGCACGTACTGGTCGAAGCGTCCCGCTTCGTCCTTAGCCATTGCAAGCGTCTCGCTTGCGAAAACAACGCACCACACTCGCCCCGCTTCGTCCCCGGCCAATGCTATCTCGCTTACATACCCCGCATACAAACAACCTCCAAATTTGCTCATCCCAAAAACTCTTCCGACCTTTACACCATCGGAGCGTAGCTGTCGGTACCAGTTCTTTCACAAATAAACCCCAACCCCTACTATGAAACCCCTCGCAAAAACCATCGGCAAAAATGCCACATCGGCAGAAAACGCCAAATTACACTTTTACATACCTTTTCTATTTACCAATACATTACCGCGCTTACCTAAAGTAAAATTGCCGGCAACGTTCATTTTTTTACATCGGCAGTTTTCGTTTTGCCACTACCACCCGGTATCTTTATATAACAATACTATGAGATACGCTTACCTGCTCTTACTGTCTCTTTTCCTCCTGGGTACTACCACCGGGCAAGCGCAATATATTACCACCATAGCAGGCAATGGCACTTTTGGGTATAGCGGAGATAATGGGCCGGCTACGGATGCTGCTTTGAAACACCCAAGAGATGTCGCAGTAGATGATAGTGGCACTGTATATATTGCTGATGAAATATCTAGTTGTATACGCAGAATAGACAAATACGGAATAATTACTACTTATGTAGGTGTAGAGGGAAGCAGTGGCTATAGTGGTGATAATGGTCCAGCAACTAATGCACAATTGAGTTATGTTACGGGAATTGGACTTGATAAAAAGGGCAATTTATATTTTGCAGACTTCGCCAATCAACGAATACGCAAGGTGAGTGTAGCAGGCATAATTACAACCATTGCTGGTAATGGCGGGGTTGGATATACAGGTGACAATGGACCGGCTACAGATGCTACTCTTCACATACCCAGAGATGCAGCATGTGATAAATGGGGGAATGTATATTTTGCTGACTATGGCAATAATTGCATTAGGAAAATAGATACTTCCGGAATTGTTACTACGATAGCCGGAACAGGCATTACTGGTTACACAGGGGATAATGGCCCAGCTACAGCAGCAAAGATTGATCAGCCACTGAAATTGGATATAGATACATTTGGCAATGTATATTTCACTACAGTAGGTCAGGTCCGTAAAGTAGACTTATCAGGAATTATTACCACATTTTCCGGAAACGGTTCTGCGGGATATTCGGGTGATGACGGGCCTGCGACAGCCGCACAAACTTCGTCGGAGGGAATTTGCATATCTCAAAGCGGAGACATTTATATAAGTGAAATTGGACAAAATGTAATTAGAAAAATCGGAAATGACGGTATAATACATCGAGTAGCAGGCATTCCTGGCATATCTGGATTTGGAGGGGATGGAGGACCAGCAACTGCTGCAACATTTTCGTTTACGCCAGGTGTTGCTGTAGACCAACATGGGAATATCTATATCATAGATCAGCTAAACTACCGCATTCGCAAAACATATCAGCACACAGTAAACATAGCAGCCACAGAAAAGCCATCTGCTGTCAAAACATACCCATCCCCTTGTAATGGTATATTTCAACTCGAATTTCTGGCTAATGCTAACGAGCCCATGCCACTTACCATCACAGACCTCAACGGGCGGGTCGTCTGGTCAACTTACGTACAGCCCAATAAAACAACAACCATCAATACAACCCTCCCCAACGGGCTTTACCTGCTCTATATTGCCGGGGTACCCGCCGGGAATATCATTATTGAGCATTAACTCTCTCTGCATCTTACTACCTTAGCATATATTCTGCAACCCCAACAATGAAACATTTTTTCATCATATGGCTGTTGCTGGCCGGTGCAGCCGCCAGCGCCCAAACCACTACACAGCGCGATACTGCCCTGCCCGGGGTGGTCATCAGCGGGTATACCACCGCACGGTCGTCGCTCACTGTGCAGGCCGTAACGCTGCAGCAAATGAGCGAGCGCGCCCCCTTCAACCTCAGCGATGCCCTGGCCGAAGTGCCCGGCGTATCGCAGATGTCTACCGGCAATGCTATCTCAAAGCCCGTTATCCGCGGGCTGTATGGCAATCGCATACTGGTGCTGTATTCAGGCATGCGGTTCGATAACCAGCAGTGGCAGGACGAGCATGGCCTGGGTCTCTCACAGATAGGCATCAACCGGGTAGAGCTCATCAAAGGCCCTGCATCGCTGCTCTATGGCTCCGATGCCATTGGCGGCGTTATTAATGTAATAGAAGAAAAGCCTGTTGACGATGGCCATAAGATAAACCTCGGCAAGCAGGCCTTCAGTAATACGCTCGGCACACTTAGCGATATAGGCTATTCCGTAAAGCATGGCGACAAGTGGTTCCGCATACGCATGGGCATAGAAAGCCACGCCGACTATACTGATGGCAAGGGCAACCGCGTGCTCAATTCCCGCAACAGCGGGGCATATATAAAAGCAGGCATGGGCTTCACCCGCCGCAACTGGACACAGGAGAACAGCTATAACTTCTCGCTCAACCAGTTCGGGTTCATCATGCCCGATCTCAATACCGTATTCACCCCCGATGACCGCTGGAGCCGCGCCATGAGCGGGCCGCACCACATAGTGATGCTGAACCTGCTGAGCAGCCAGAACACCTTTGTGCTCAAAAGTTCTACCCTACACCTGAATGCCGGCATACAATCCAACAGCCGCCGCGAGGATGAAGGTGGCGGGCAGATAAGCCTGAACATGCACCTGCTGTCGCTGCTGCAAAGCCTGCGCTGGGAGAAACAGCTCAGCAGCAAGCTATCGTTCGCCGCCAACCAGCAGCTCACGTACGAGAACAATACCAACTACGGTGGCCGCATCATAGTACCCGATGCCAATATGCTGGAGGTGAACCTGTCGGGCTACCTGCGCTACACCACCACCCGCTGGATACTGGAGGCAGGCGCAGGCGCCAACAATAAATATGTAAGCACTATTGCTACCCGCAGCCTTAATGTGCCCGGAGAAGAGATACAACCCTTTACCCGCAACAACATAGCGGGCAACGGCATGCTCGGTGCCATCTGCCAACTGGCCGACGATATATATATCACCATCAATGCAGCCACAGGCTCGCGCACACCCAACCTGGCCGAACTGTCATCGAACGGGGTACACGAAGGTGTATACCGCTACGAGATAGGCAAGCCCGATCTGCACCTGGAGCAGAACATCAACACCGATGTGTCCATCACCGCCAACGGCAGGCAATTGCAGCTAACCGCATCGGCCTACTACAACCGCTTCTTCAATTATGTATACCTGGCCCCAACTGCCGATAAGTTCTATGGCTTCCAGGTGTTCCGCTACCGCCAGCAGGATGCCCTTATATACGGCAGCGATGTAACCCTGCGGGTGTTACCGGCATCTGTAAAATGGCTACAGATAAAAGAGACATTTGCCACTACCTACGGTGTGCTGGATAACGGCGGCTACCTGCCCTTCATACCCGCAGCACGGTCGGCCACATCGCTGCGCATAGAAAAGAAACTGGAAGGTGACATAAAAAACTTCTTTATAGAACCCGAGTTTGTATATGTGTTTGAGCAAGACCGCCCAGCACAGTTCGAGACCATGACCGGCGACTATGCGCTGATCAACCTGTATATGGGCACCACCATAAAAGCAAAAAAAGGCGACTGGCACCTGGGACTTACCGGCACGAACCTGACTAACCGCGTATATGCCGATCACCTGTCTCGGTTAAAATATTATGGTTTGTACAACCAGGGCTTAAATATTGTAATTTCATTGCGTAAAGACATTAAATGGTAACTACCGGCAAAAAGGCGGCAACGGTCATATCAGCATCTGTATTGCTACAGGTGTTGCTGCCTTTCCTTTTGTCTGTGGGTATCATGGTCATACACCAGGTGCAGCACCAGCGCATCCTCAACAACCTGGGCGACCTTAGCAACTTCCAGCGCGTAGCACTATCGCCCGCAGAGCATCCGACCGCAGGCGCTGAGCTGCAACGCGGTGGAGCACTGTATGATGTGGCACTGGTAACCAATGAACATGGCCAGCGGGTTGCCTACCTCCTTGCCGACGATGAGGAGACCAGCCTTACCCACCTTCTCCCGGACCCGCGCAAGAACCGCAATAGCAACCCGTCTATATTGCCATTCGTGTTCCTTTACCACGAACAGCCTATACAATGGTCTCTGCAATATGTACCTACTTACATACTGGTGCATACAGAGCGTTATAGCCCCTCTACCTGCTGTTACCATGGCAACATCTCATTGCCCCCTCCCCGATCTTGTTAAGTTATACTACCGTTATCTGAATTCAATTGCAGTGCACCCCTGTGTACCTGCTGTATTATTATACTTAACAAAATCAAAAAGACAATGAAAAAACTTACTTCAATATTTGCCATACTTATCGCTCTTGTATTCCTTGCCTCATGCGAAAAAGATGAAGGCAAGTTGCCTAACATAGCTTTTAAAACAACGGCTGCTTATATATCAACATCTACTACCCTGAGCAGGGATACCACTGTGGTTATAGGCATTACGGCCTCTAAAGCGGAGGACAAAGATGTATTGGTATCCTTCGACGGATCCCGCTCATACGATGGCGGCACGTCAACCAGCTTTACATCAGAAACACTTACCGGCTCCAATGGCGACAGCTACTCTAAGGATGTGACCATCACTACCCGCAACCAGGCCGGCACTGAGAAGTACACCTTTACGGTAGTGAATAAAGATGGCCTGAAAAATAACGTTAGCCTGACCATTACTGTTAACTAACAATCAGAAGCACAATAGCTACATAATATTCCAAAAAATAAGGACGTCTCCTTAGGGGGCGTCCTTATTCAATAAACTACATCACTTGCCTACCTCATCTTCTCCTTCATTTCAGTCACCATATCCAGGTGCTTATGCAATGTCGGCAGGGTATTATCTATAAGCGCTTTCAATTCACCGTCTTTTACATCGTTGCGGCCGTTCTCAAATGTTTTGATCGCATCCTTGTGGCCATCTTCCATTTTGTCCCACCATGCACGGTCCCAATCCACGCCTTTCTTATCCTTCATATCGTCCAGTTTATCAGATGCTTTGTCTTTAACTGCTACAGGATAATTCTTACTCTTTGCATAGGCGTCCATCTTTTTAGCCAACGCATTGTGATCGGCGAGCATCATTTTTGCATGGCTTTTTACTTCTTTGCTACTGCCCATCTTCATGCCAGCCTCCAGTAAGGCTATCTCATTGTCGTTGAGGTTAGTAGCCTTTACTACAAACTGAGAATCATCGTTAATTGTCATTGCCTGCTTGGCATCCTGCACAGCGTTATTAGTGGCTTCTTTAATGTTCTCACCTGTCTTCTCCAGCCTGGCGTTTGCGCTGGAGTCGGTGTTATTGGTGTCGGTATTGCTGTTCTTACATGCAAAGGTCAGCACCGAAAATGGGATCAATAAGATCCAATAAAGCTTCTTGCTCATGGTAAAGTTTTTTAGGAACGGGTTATAATAATCGTGCCATATAAATTATACACCAACAACGCAATACTTATGTAACACCAAGGCATGTGGCACGGTATTACTATGCTCTGTATCTTATAAATTAACCATCATGACATACCATATTGCTACCGTGAGGGTGGCTACTACCGAAGTGCCTGTTCCGGGAAAAACAGAAGTACCACAACCACCTCCGCAACAACCATTGCCGAGCCCTGCGCCTGACATGCCGGTGACACCGGAAAAACCAGAGATAAAGCAAGTGCCACCTACACCCGAGGTAACGCCGGTGCCAGAACCGATGCCAGCAACATCTTAGTAAAGCAACTAAGCATAGCGTTGCTGACAATGTTCACAGAAAAACGTACGCCGCTTACCGGCACCCAGGTATTCTTTGGTAACCGGCAGATGACAACGCGGACACTCTTTCTTTGTATATATCTGCCAATGCTGTTTCAATACATATTGTCGCTTCCATTCCAGGAAGTCGAATGAATAGTTGCGTGCCTCTTTTATAAGCGCGGATAATTGTCGGGCAGGTAATTTACCTACAACACTTAACGGATGTATACGTGTACGGAAGAGTACCTCGTTCTTTATGATATTACCGCTGCCTGAAAAAATATCCTGGTCGAGCAATGCGTCACAAACCAGCATATCGGGATGTGCCGCTAGTTTGGTCTTTGCCTTCTCGGCGCTCCAATCGTCAGATAGTACATCTGCGCTCCAATCATAGAGATCATTAGCCTCACCTTCCAATATCTTTACAGAACAAGTATAAAAATTGATGCACTGGTTACGGGCGAACCCCAGCCGCAACATCGGGTTCACGTCCTTTTCTTCGTTAACACGATAGGAGCCAAACATGAGCAAATGTATGCGCACAAAAAAGCCGGGGAACTCCAGCAACAAATGCTTGCCCCAGGTGCGTATGTCTTTGATCTTATGCCCTGCAATACGTTTGATATCAGCTTTAGCATAACCAGAAACGGCGGTAACCTTCTTACCTTCAAAGGGCAGCAGCGCTTCTTTCATCAGAACAAGAGAAGGACCTTCGGGCATGACAATACTATTTAAAGCTGCCGCACAAATGCGCGGCAGCTACGATTTATAATGAATAGTTGATAGCGGACAGCTATTAACTATGGATATTAAATGCACCATTCATACGCAGTTCAGCTTCTATCTCGCGTGCTTCTTCAGCATTGCGCGCATGAACCCCGATCATGATATTACCTTCCCGAAGGCCTTTTTCATAAATAATGGCCTTCTCTTCAGGAATGCCTGAACCTATCAGTGCGCCAATGACGCCGCCTGTGACGCCACCTGCACCTGCACCTGCGAGGGCGGCAGCAAGAGGACCTGCGACTATGAGGCCAAGACCGGGCAATATGAGACTGGTACCAACTGCAGCAATAGCAGCTGCCACTGCACCTACGGTACCGCCTATGGCTGCACCTGTGCCGGTACCCGCCATCGTCTGTGAGCCCGTCTCTACTTTTACATTACTATCTGCATAGTGTGTACTGCGCGTAGCTTCAGACATTACGAGATGGATCTTGTCGCGTGTGTAGCCACGGTTCAGCATAGATTCGTAAGCGCGGTCTGCACTTTCCTTGTTGTTGAATTCGCCTGTTACCAGGTAGTTGGTCATTGTTGTTTCCATGTTATTAGTTTGTGTGGGTTGTTATAAACACCGTACCACGTTAGCCTGTGTACTTGCGCTGTTCGGCTATAACATCACCTGCCGCCCTATTGGCCGAGGCATGACCACCCTTATTATTGGCTGTTACAGGAGCTTTCTTTTGTTCTATAAGGCGCTCC